>NZ_JBJGYX010000003.1:0-149476 GCF_054050195.1 Geodermatophilus sp. SYSU D00710 | reverse complement strand
CCGGGGCGGGGGGGGGGGGGGGCCGGGGCGGGGGGGGGGGTGATGAGACGGGGCCCCCCGGGCGCCCCGGGCCCGCGGGGGCCCCGGGGCGGCGCGTCAGCGGGCGGGTGCCGCCGGGGGCACCGGCGGGCGGCGGCGGGTCTGCAGCCGCAGCACCGGCTGGGTCAGCTGCGCCAGCGCGGCGCAGCGGGGGCACACCGGGCCGGGGTGGGTCTCGGCGGCGCAGGTGTCACAGGGCACGCGGGGTCTCCTCGGGCGGCGCGAGTCCGGCCGGACTCGGGGAGTCAGGACCCTGCCACCCGCGGCCGCTCCGCCCGCACCGGCTGGGACGGGTGGGACGAGTCGTCAGCGATCCGTCACCTGGGCGCGGGGGCGGGGGTCCAGCGGGGGCGCCGCCGGAGGACCGCCGTGGCGACCGGACGGGACGCGGGGGCGCAGGTGCAGGGCCGGCCGGCGCAGGGCTGCGAGGGGCTCATCGGTGACCTCCCGGGGACGGTGGCCGCCGAGCGTGGCAGCCGTCGTCGCTCAGGGCAGGCCCGGCGCACGCGCGCGACACGGATGTCATCCGATCGACCCGCCCCGTTCCCCCGGACGGCGGGCGGGTGAGCGCGCGGTGTCGACCCGGTGCGGTCTCGGGGAGCCGGAGACCGCACCAGGTCGACGACGGGCGGGGTGGTGCTCAGGCGGCGCCGAGGGAGCGCCAGTAGGCGTTGAGCGCGCCGTTGGTCTTCACGAACCAGACGATCGGGCCGACGAGGATGAAGACACCGGGCAGGTACCAGAGCCCGGTGGCGCCGCTGACCGGCTTGGCACGGCCGGCCCGCTCGTAGAGGGCGCCCACCTCGCTGCTGGTGACGAACGGCGAGACGAAGCCGACGAAGATGGCGATCACGAGCGCGAGTCCCCCGCCGAGGCCGTTGCCGGTGTGCCGCTTCATCTCGTCGTGGACCGCGTAGTACCAGACGAGGGCGTAGATCCCGAAGGTCACGATCGTCAGCAGGATCGCGACGCCGGTGCCGCGCACCCTGCCGATCGGGCCCGACGGCGGGAAGTGGGCCCCGGCGGGGACCGGCGGCATCGGCTGGCCGGCGTAGCCGGGGAAGGCCGGGGCCTGGCCGTAGGGCGTCTGGCCGGAGGGCTGGCCGTACGGAGCCTGGCCGTACGGAGCCTGGCCGTGGACGGGCTGCTGGGCGGACGCGCCCGGGTACGGAGAGGTGGTCATGGGTCCCCCGCTCGGAGTGGGCCGGCGGGTCCGCCGGCGGGCAGCAAGATAGGGGTGGGCCCCGCCCGCCGGGGGGAGGTGAGCCGCGCCACCTCCCGACCCGGCACCCGCGGCCCCGGTCGCCACTCGCGTCCCGCGACCGGTCGCCTGCCGTGGTGACCGGGACCGGGTGACCACGACGGCCGACCGGTCGACGAGAGGTGGCCGGCGACCTCAGCCGGCGAGCAGCGCCGCGAGCCGGTCGAGGTAGGGGACCTGTCCCTTCACCAGCCGGACCCGCGCCTCGGCGAGGTCGAACCAGGCCGCGCGGTCGACCTCGGGGAAGTGCTGCACCCGTCCCGAGCGCGGCGGCCACTCCAGCGGGAAGGTGCCGCTCACGACGGCGCCGGCGTCGAGGTCGCCCTCCGCGGCCCACACGGTGAGCACCTTCGCGCCCGCCCGCAGCTCACCCAGCGGCGTGAGCGACGTCGCGGGCACCGGGCTGCCGAGCTCCTCGGCGAACTCGCGCCGGGCAGCCGCGAGCGGGTCCTCGCCGTCGTCGTGCTCGCCCTTGGGGATCGACCAGGCGCCGGCGTCCTTGCGGGCCCAGAACGGCCCGCCCATGTGCCCGAGCAGCACCTGCGGGTCCCCGCCCGGGCCGCGCCGGTACAGCAGGATCCCCGCGCTCCGCCTCGGCACCGGGCCACCCTCGCACGGCGGTTCAGCGGCAGACGTCCTGGTGGCCGTGCCCGTGGCCGTTGCCCTGCCCCGGCTTGGGCTCGCAGGTCTGCGCCGGGGGCTCCGGCGCCGGGGGCACCGGCGGCGGGGGCACCGGCACGGGCGACGGCGACGGCGCGACCACCGGAGGCGGCGGGACCTCGGCCGGGGGCGTCACCGCCACCGGAGCGGGCGACGGCACGGACGACGGCGCGGGCGTCGGGGTCGCGGTCGGCGGAGCCGCGGGCGTGGACGTGGGCGCGGGCCCGGCCGCCGGCGGCGGGGCGACGGGGTCCCCGGTCCGGACCGCGGGCGCGACCAGCGCGGCCAGCCCGACGACCACCGCCAGCAGCACCACCGCGCCGCCGGCCACCCAGCCGCGACGCCAGGCCGCGCGCTCGGCGCGGTGGCGGGAGCGGGTGGGCAGCACGTCGGTGTCGCCGTCGATCGCGTCGTCGATCGCGTCGTCGAACCCGTCGTCGAACACGTCCAGGGGCGAGAGGGTCCGGCCGGTGTGCACCGGCGCGAACCTACGGAGCGGAGGCGCCCGGCTCCGCGCGACCCGCCGGACGGCGAGGGCGGCGCCTCCCGGGGGCAAGGGGGGACACCCGGGAGGCGCCGCCGGTCAGGGGAGGCGCTGGAGCGCGGTCAGCGCCTCGGTCAGGTCCACGACGTCGGCGTACTTGGCGTCGAGGTCGGCGAGGTTGTTCTCGTGCAGGGCCGGGGTCCGGTCGGCGCAGGCCTGGCGCACCACCTGCGGCCGGAACCCGGAGTTCAGCGCGTCCATCGCGGTGGCCCGCACGCAGCCGGACGTGGAGACCCCGGCGACCACCACGGTGTCCACGCCCAGGCCGGTGAGGGTCGGCGCGAGCGTCGTGCCGAAGAACGCCGAGGCGTACTGCTTGACCACCACCGGCTCCCCGGGGTCGGGCTTGAGCGCGAGCTCGCCCCACTCCCCCGGCGCGTCCTCGGCGAACGCGGCGAGCGCCGGCACCTTGCGGACGAACAGCCCGCCGTCGGCCAGGCCGCGGGTGTAGCGCACCGCCGTCCACACCACCGGGTGCCCGGCGGACCGGGCGGCGGCCACCAGGGCGGCGGTGGCCTCGACCGCCGGGCCCGGGTCGGGCAGTTCGAACGGCCCGCCCGGCTCGGTGTAGGCGCGGCAGAGGTCGACGACCACCACCGCCGGGCGCTCGCCCCAGCCGACCCGGCCGGAGAACGACGGGCCGTGGGGTCCGGGCGCGCTCATCCCGCCGCCCACACCGGGCGCCGCGGCGCGGGCAGGCCGGTCTCCTCCTCGCACCGGGCCAGCAGCTCCTCGATCGGCGGGCCCATGTCGAAGACGGGCAGCTCCGCGGGCCGGTCGGCGCGCATCGTGTCGCGCAGCGTCTCGGTGGCGTCGGCGTCGACCTCGCCGTCCTCGGTCAGGCAGACGCCGTACCGCTCGGCGCCCCGGGAGGTGACCAGCCCGCGGCGGACCTCCCGGGCCACCAGCTCCGGGTCGCGCTGCAGCGGGTCGCCCCACCCGCCGCCGCCCCAGGTGACGAAGTGCAGGACGTCGCCGGGCCGCACCGGGACCCCGTGGCACTTGCTCGGCAGCACCTCGCGCGTGCCGTCGGCCCGCTCGATCCACTTGCGGCCGCGGGCGCCGGGCTGCCCGCCGTTGACGCCCCACGGGTAGGTGAGCCAGCGGTCGTCGTGGATGGCGATCTCGCCGGGCTCCTCGAACACGTAGGCGACGTCGACGCCGTTGCCGCCGCGGTGCAGGCCGGCGCCGCCGGTGTCGGGGACGGTCTCCCACCGGTCGATCCGCAACGGGTAGTAGGACTCGAGGTACTCGCAGGGGATGTTGACGAAGCTCGGCCACAGCGAGTGCCCGTCGGGGCCGTCGCCGAGCGGCCGGCCGGGGATGCCACCGAACCCGATCGAGTACAGCTGGAACCACTCGCCCTTCCGCTCCCCCGACGAGTAGTGGCCGGAGTACATGAAGTGCGGCGAGGAGGAGAAGCCGGCCGCGTTGAGCAGCGCCGGGTTGGTCTGCCCGAGCAGGCCGCCGAACAGGTCGAACACCCGCCCGATGCCGTGGTTGCGGCCCGACAGCGCCGCCGGGAACTCGGGCTTCCAGTACGAGCCGTCCGGGATGGTGACGTCGACCAGCGGGTAGAAGCCGTCGTTCCACAGGATCTGCGGGTCGGCCACGGTGATCATGTAGATCCCGAAGAACATCCGGGCCAGGTTCTCGTTGAGGTAGTAGTTGATCGGGCCGGCCGCCTGCGGCGAGGACCCGGTGAAGTCCAGGTGCACCTTCTCGCCGGTGCGGGTCAGCGACAGCTTCAGCTCGTAGGGGCCGTTGCCGACGCCGTCGTCGCAGATGTAGTCGGTGAACGAGAGGGTGCGGCCCTCCTCGAACACCATCTGCAGCAGCACCTTCATCGCGTCGTGGTTGCGCTGCAGCAGCGCGTCGAGCGCCGAGAGGTAGGTGGCCGTCCCGAACCGCTGGCACATCTCCACCACCCGCCGGGCGGCGGTGCGGCACGCGGCGACCAGGCCGTTGAGGTCGGCGCGGTTCCAGTCGGGCTTGCGGACCTGGTTGAGGATGATCCGCAGCGCGTCGTCGTTGAGCACGCCCTTGCGGTAGAGCTTGAAGGGCGGGATGACCACGCCCTCCTCGTAGATGGTGCGCGCGTCGGTGGGCATCGACGACGGCGTCTTGCCGCCCACGTCGGACATGTGGCCGAACATCGACGCCCAGCCCACGACCCGGCCCTCGTGGAACACCGGCATGACCAGCAGCCAGTCGTTGGCGTGGCTGATCGCGGCGCCGCACGAGTACGGGTCGGACGTCAGCAGGACGTCGCCCTCCTCGACGGTGTCGTCGAAGCCGTCGAGGAAGTCGGGGATGGACAGGCCGAACTGGCCGACGACCATCTTCCCGCTGGGGTCGCCGATGAGCGGGAACTCGTCGTGCTGCTCGCGGATGCCCGGCGACAGCGCGGTGCGGAACAGCACCTCGTCCATCTCGTAGCGGGCGTTGCGCAGCCCGTTCTCGATGAGGTCGAGGGTCACCGGGTCGACGTCGACGCGCTCCACGCCGCCGGTCGCGGTCTCGATGATCCGGGCCACGGGTCAGCCCTCCGCGGGGGTGATCAGCAGGGACCCGGACGCGTGCACTTCCGCCGCGTGCCCGGGCAGGACGAGGGTGGTGGAGTCCATCTCGGTGACGATCGCGGGGCCGCGCACCACGTCCCCGGCCCGCAGCCGCGCCCGGTCGTAGACGCCGGCGGTCACCCGCTCGCCCTCGACGTGGACCGGGTGCTCGGTCACCAGCGCCCCGGACGGGTCGCCGTCGCCCTGTTCCAGGTGCACCGGGGTGACGTCGGGCCGCGGCCCGGTGACGGTGGCGCGGGCGTTGACCAGCTCGTGGTCGACGTCGAGCAGGAAGGAGAACAACCGGTCGTGCTCGGCGTCGAAGGCCTTCCCGAGCTCGCCCAGCGCGCCGTCGCCGTCCAGCCACGCCGGGTCGACCTCGACCGGGATCTCGAAGCCCTGCCCGTGGTAGCGGACGTCGACCTGGAAGCCGACGGTCTGGTCGGCCCGGGCCAGGCCCTGCGCGGCCAGCCGCTCGCCGGCCTCGTCGGCCAGCTCGCGCAGGATCTGCGCCAGCTCGCCGTCGGTCAGCTGGCCGAAGCGGCGCAGCACGGTGCGGGCGGACTCGTCGCGCCGGCTGGTGGTCGCGTCACCCAGGGCGCACAGCACGCCCGGTGACGGCGGGACGATCACCGGCCACGCCCCGGTCAGCTTGCCCAGCGCGTTGGCGTGCAGCGGCCCGGCGCCGCCGAAGGCGACCAGCGCGAAGTCGCGCGGGTCGAAGCCCTGCTGCACCGAGACCAGCCGCAGCCCGCCGAGCATGTTCTCGTTGACGATGTCGACGATGCCGGCGGCCGCGGCCTCCGGGGAGTCCAGGCCCATGGCCTCGGCCACCTTGCTCACCGCGTCCCGCGCCGCCTCGACGTCGAGGGTGATCTCGCCGCCGGCCAGCGCGGAGGGCAGGTAGCCGAGGACGACGTTGGCGTCGGTGACCGTGGGGTCGACCCCGCCCTTGCCGTAGGCGGCCGGGCCGGGGTCGGCGCCGGCCGACTGCGGGCCCACCCGCAGCGCGCGGGTCAGCTCGGGGACGTGCGCGATCGAGCCGCCGCCGGCGCCCACGGTGCGGACGTCGACGCTGGAGGCCCGCACGGTGAGGTCGCCGACCTCGGTCTCCCGGCCGATCCGCGGGGACAGGTCGCGCACCAGCGCCACGTCGGTGGAGGTGCCGCCCATGTCGAAGGTGATCAGGTCGCGGTGGCCGCACTGCTCGGCGACCCACACCGCGCCGGCCACCCCGCCGGCCGGGCCGGACAGCAGCATGGTCACCGGTGCCGCGACCGCGGCGTCGGCCGACTGCAGGCCGCCGTCGCTGCGCAGGATCGACAGCTCGCCGGCGACGCCGCCCTCGCGCAGCCCCTCGGAGAGGTGGCGCACGTACCGGTCGACCTGCGGCTGCACGTAGCCGTTGGCGACGGTGGTGAGCGTCCGCTCGTACTCGCGCAGCTCGGGCAGCACGTCGGAGGACAGCGACACCGGTACGCCAGTGAGCACCTCGGCGGCGAGCTCGCGGATGCGGCGCTCGTGCGACCCGTCGGCGAAGGAGTTGACCAGGCTGACGGCGAGGGCCTGCACGCCGCCGCGCGCGAGCCGCTCGAGCTGGTTCCGGACGTCGGCGTCCTCGAGCGGGCGGACCACCGACCCGTCGCTGGCGATCCGCTCGTCGACCTCGACGGTGTCCTCCAGGTCGGCCAGCGGCTCGGGCTTGGGCCAGATGATCCAGCCGGCCAGCCCGCCGGGGACGAAGCTGCGCGCGATCTGCAGGACCTGCCGGAAGCCGCGGGTGGTGACCAGGCCGACGGTGGCGCCCTTGCCCTCGAGGATGGCGTTGGTCGCGACCGTCGTGCCGTGCAGCACCTGGGCCACCTCGGCCAGCGAGATGCCGGCGTCGGCGCAGACCCTGTCGATGCCGGTGAGCACGCCGACCGCCTGGTCGGCCGGGGTGGAGGCGGTCTTGGCCCGCCAGGTGGCGCCGCTGTCCTCGTCCACGAGCAGGACGTCGGTGAAGGTCCCCCCGACGTCGACTCCGAGCCGGTAGCTCATGCGGTCTCCTCCTGGCGGATCGCGGTGGCGGTCATCTGCAACCGGGCCGCCCGGACCATGACGGCGCGGGCGTTGGCGATGTGCGAGGTCATGACGGCGCGGGCCCAGGCGGGGTCGCCGGCGCGCAGGGCGGCGACGATCTCGCTGTGGTGCGCCAGGCTGCGGCGCAGCGACTCCTCGTCGTAGGTGAGGAAGTTGCGCCGCACGATCGGCGGGTGGATGGCCGCGGCGAGGGCGGCGGCCAGGGTCGGGTGCGCGGCGAGGGCGACCAGCCGGTCGTGGAAGGCGCGGTTGAGCGGCACCAGCGCGTCGAGGTCCTGGCCGGGACCAGGGGCGCCGACCTCGTGCATCCGCCGGGCCAGGGCGTCGAGCTCCTCGACGTCGGACGGCCGGGCGTTGGGCACGGCGTGCGCGGTCAGCTGCGGCTCGAGGACCGACCGCAGGTCGAACACGCCCTCGAGCTCGGCGACGGTCCAGGTGGCCACCCGGGCGCCGCGGTTGGGGACGACCTCGACCAGTCCCTCGGCGGCCAGCCGGGACAGCGCCTCGCGCACCGGCGTGCGGCTCACGCCGAGCCGGTCGGCCAGCTCCACCTCGCCCAGCCGCGCGCCCGGGGCGAGGTCCCCGCCCATGATGAGCTCGCGCAGCGCGGCCAGCGTCCGCTCCGCGGACGTCTGCGGACGTGTCACCGGTCACACCTCCCCATGATTGCATGCAACGTAGGGGCGCCGACCGCCGGACACAAGGGCCCGCCGGGAAACCCCGCAGTTCCGCTTCGACGGTTGCCGCGCACGTCAGGACGGGTGCAGACTGCGCGCGACCCGGACCGGCCCGAGTCGGGCTCTGTATGCAACCGAGGGGGCACCGTGGGTGATCTGCTGGGGAACGGCCCGGCTCCGCGGGCCCGGCTGCGCGAGCTGCTCGCCGGGCCCGGGCCGCTGGTGGCGCCGGGCGCCTACGACGCGCTCTCGGCCCGGCTGGTCGAGCAGGCCGGCTTCGACGCCGTCTACATGACCGGCTTCGGGACGACGGCCTCGCTGATCGGCCGCCCCGACGTCGGGCTGCTGTCGGGTGCGGAGATGGTCGACAACGCCCGGCGGATCGCCGCCGCCGTCGACGTCCCGGTCATCGCCGACGCCGACACCGGCTACGGCAACGCGCTCAACGTGGTCCGCACGGTGCAGCTCTACGAGCAGGCCGGGGTGGCCGGGATCCAGCTCGAGGACCAGGTCATGCCCAAGAAGTGCGGGCACATGAGCGGCAAGGCGCTGGTCGGCACCGCGGAGATGGCCGGCAAGGTGCGGGCAGCGGTGGCCGCGCGGCGCGACCCCGACCTGGTGGTGATCGCCCGCACCGACGCGGTGGCCGTCAGCGGGGTCGACGACGCCCTGGAGCGGGCCCGGGCCTACGCCGACGCCGGGGCCGACCTGCTCTTCGTCGAGGCGCCGACCACCGAGGCCGACGTCGAGCGGATCGCCTCGGGGCTCGCCGGCGTCGCGCCGCTGGTGTTCAACTGGGCCGAGGGCGGGCGCACGCCCCCGCTGTCGCTGCAGCGGATGACCGAGCTGGGGTTCGCGCTGGTCATCTACCCGATCGGCACCCTGCTGGCCGCCACGGCGGGCATGCGCTCGCTGCTCGCGGCGCTGCGGGCCCAGGGGGTCCCGCCGCTGGAGGGGCTGCCGTCCTTCGGCGAGTTCACCGACCTCGTCGGCCTGCCCGAGGTGCAGGACCTGGAGCAGCGCTTCGCGGGGTAGGGGCGCTCACCATCGGCAGCCGCGGGAGGGCTCCGGACAACGTCTCGGCGCTCCTGTCACACCCGCCCCAGACGCTCGCGGCGATGACCGGACCGTTCCGTCCGGGCCGGTAGACAGGACGCCGTGAGCACCACCGACGCCCGGCCGCATCCGCACGACGGTGCCCCCCGGGTGGCCGTGGCGATCACCGCCACGAGCACGCCGGTGCTCTCGCACGCCCTCGCCCACAACCGCGTCCCGGTGGTCTCCCGGCTGGCCTTCGCCACCCACGGCGCGGCGGTGTCGGGCGCGGTGGTGCGGCTGGGCGTGCAGGACGCCGAGGGCCCGGTGGGGCGCCCGGTGGAGCTCACCGTCGACCTCGACGCCGACGCCACCACGGTGCTCAGCGACGTCGACCTGGTCATGGACCCCGCCGCGATGCTGCAGATCGAGGAGCAACGGCCCGGCGTCATCGAGATCGACGTGACCGTCGACGGCGCCGACGTCGGCGGCACCGCGGTCCCGGTGCAGGTGCTCGCCGCCGGCCAGTGGCTGGCCACTCCCCTGCCGCTCGCGCTGGAGCTGCTGGCCGCGCACGTGCTGCCCAACCACCCGGCGGTCCCGGCGCTGCTGACCGAGGCCGCGGCGCTGCTCGACGAGCGCACCGGCGACGCGTCGCTGGACGGCGGGGAGGCCGGCCCGGAGCGGGTCGACGAGATCGTCTCCGCGGTCGCCGCCGCGATGCGGGCCCGCGGCATCCGGCACAGCGAGGCGGCCGCCGACTGGGCGCACATCGCGCAGAAGGTGCGCACCCCCGGCGACGTCCTCGACGGCCGGGTGGGCACCTCGCTGGACACCACGGTCGTGCTCGCCGCCGCGCTGGAGGCCGCCGGCGTCCGCACGCTGCTGTGGCTCACCGAGGGCCACGCGTTCCTCGGCTACTGGCGGGAGGAGCGCAGCGCCGAGAGCGTGGCGACCACCGACGTCGCGCCGCTGGTGGACTCGGTCGGGCTCGGCCTCGTCCGGCTGGTGGAGACGACGCTGCTGACCAGCCGCAGCGACGGGGACCCCGACGCCGAGCGGCTGCACCGCGCCGCCCGCGACGCGTGGCTCACCGGCGGCGCCGACCGCGTCCTGGGCGTCACCGACGTCCACCGCGCCCGCCGCGACGGCATCCTGCCGCTGCCGGCCCGCACCCGCGGCCCCGACGGCGCGCTGCAGGTGGTCGAGTACCGCGCCGCCGAGCACGACCCGGCCGCGCGCCCGCCCGGCCGGCACGCCGCCCCGGCCGCCGGCGCCGGGGTGCCGCCGCGGGTGCAGCGGTGGCGGGACGACCTGCTCGACCTGGGCCTGCGCAACCGCCTCGTCCACCTCCCCCATGGCGCCGGCCTGCCGCTGGTCGTCCCCGGCCTCTACCTGGCCACCCTGGCCGAGCTGCTCGCCGACGGCGGGGTCACCCTGCTGCCCAGCGACCGGGTGCCGGCCGCGGACGCCGACGGCGGGCCGCGCTCGGCGCGGGAGCTGCCGGTCGGCGTGCTCGGCGAGGTCCTCCACGAGGGCCGCGCCGTGCACGCCGACGTCACCGAGGGCGGCTACCTGCCGCGGCTGCGCGCGCTGGCCGCCCGGGCGCGCACCGTCCGCGAGGAGACCGGCGCGAACGAGCTGTACGTCGCCGCCGGCAGCCTGGCGTGGGAGCTCGACGGCCGGTCGATGCGCTCCCCGCTGGTCCTGCTGCCGGTGGTCCTCTCCCCCGCCGACGGCTCCTACCGGCTGGCCGCCGACGACGCCGCGGCCGCCGTCCCGAACCGGGTCCTGCTGGAGAAGCTGCGCCGGGTGCACGGGCTGACCGTGCCCGGGCTCGACGGCGAGGACGACGACGGCGTCGACCTCGAGGGCGCGCTGGCCGCGGTGCGGCAGGCGCTGGCCGACGCGGCGCTGCCGTTCCGCGTCGAGGCCACCGCCGACCTCGCCGTGCTGCCCGCCGCCCGGTTCCGCGCGTGGCGCGACCTCGACCGGTCCTGGACCGAGCTGGCCGCCCACCCGCTGCTCGCCCACCTGGCGCACACGCCGACCGCCCCGTTCGCCGACCCGGTGCCGCCCGCCGCGGCCGACGCCGATCTCGACGAGCTCGCCGCCGCCTGCCCGCTGCCCGCCGACGCCGCCCAGCTGCGCGCCGTCGCCGAGGCCGCCGCCGGCCGCACGTTCGTGCTCGAGGGCCCGCCCGGCACCGGCAAGTCGCAGACCATCGCCAACCTGGTCGCCCGCGCGGTCGCCGAGGGCAAGCGGGTGCTGGTCGTCGCCGCCAAGCGGACCGCGCTCGACGTCGTCGCCCGCCGGCTCGAGTCGGTGGGCCTCGGCCCGGCCACCCTCCCCCTGCACGGCGACGCCGCCCGCCCGGCCGGGCTGCGCGCCCGCGTCCGCGCGGCGCTGGACCGCCCGGCCGACGTCGAGGACCCGGGGCCGCCCGCCGACGTCGAGGACCTGCGCGCCGCGCGCCGGACGCTGGCCCGCTACGCCGACCGGCTGCACGCCCCCAACGCGGCAGGCCTGTCCTTCCACGCCGCGCACACCGCGCAGCCGGCCGCCGGCGAGGACGTGCCGCGGCTGCCGCTGCCGCAGGAGTTCGCCGCCACCGCGTCCGCCGAGACGCTGACCGCGGTGCGCCGCGCGCTGGCGCTGCTGCCCGTCGTCGCCGACCTGGTTCGCCCCTCGCCGCGGCACCCGTGGGCCTTCGTCGACACCGCCGGCGTCGACCTGCGCGCCGCCCACGCCGCCGCCTCCGCCGTCGACGCCGCGATGCGCGCGCTGCCGGCCGAGCCGCACCTGGCGCGGGCGCTGCGCGAGGTGCGCACGCCCGGCGACCTCGACGACCTCGCCCACCTGCTGTCCGGGCCCGCCGTCGGCCTCGACGTGCTCGACGAGGTGCCCACCGAGCGCTGGTCGGTGGCGACGACGACGGTGCTCGGCGAGGTCGCCGCGTTCACCTCCGCCGTCCACCCGGGTCTGGAGCTGGCCACGCCCGAGGCGCTCGCGCTGCCGCTGGCCGACCTCTACGTCGCCGCGCAGACCGCCCAGGCCGGCCACTGGTGGGCCCGGCAGGAGGGCCTGCGCGTTGTGCGGGCGCAGCTGGCGCCGGTGCTGCGCCCCGGCGTGACCCTCAAGCTGCGCGACGTCCCGGAGCTGACCGCCGCGCTGTGGCGGCTGCAGACCGCGGCCACCGGCATCGCCGCGCGCGCCTCGGTCATCCCCGGGCTGTCGGTGCCGGCCGGCTGGAACCCGCTGCTGGACCCCACGCTCCTCGACGGGCAGGTGGCCTGGCTGCGGCGGGCGGGCGCGGTGGTCGACAGCGCCCGCGAGTTCGCCGTCGCGCTGCGCCGCTACGTCGTCGCCGGGCCCGGCCCCTCCCCCGAGGCGGCCGCCGCCGTCGTGCGGCTGCGCGACGAGCTGGACCGGCTGCTGCGCGTCTGCCGCAGCACCCCCGCGCGGCTGGCCGCCTGGTGCGGCGACGACGGCGTGCTGCTGCGCTGGGCGATGACCCGGCCCGAGCGCGGCGTCGAGCACAGCGGGCTGATCTCGCTGCGCCGGTGGGCGGAGTTCCTCGACACCCTCGATCCGCTGCGCGACGCCGGTCTGACCGACGCCCGCGCCGCGCTGGTCAGCGGCTCGCTGCCCGCCGAGGACGCCGTCCGCGCCTTCGAGCTCGGCCTGGCCGCCGCGTCGGCGACCGAGCGCAGCGCCGCCACCGGCCTCGACGAGTTCGACGCGGCCGCGCACGACCGGGCGGTCGCCCGCTTCACCGCCGCCTCCCGCGCCGTCCGCGCGCACCTCACCGGCGCGCTGCCCGCCGCGGTGGCCGCCCGGCGCCCCGACGACGACCTGCTCGTGGCACTCCGGGGTGCGCTCGCCGACGCCGACGGCGGGCCGGGGGTGCGCGCGCTGCTCGCGGAGCGCGGGGACGTCGTCACCGCGCTGCTGCCGTGCGTGCTGGCCGGCCCGGACGCGGTCGCCCGGTTCCTCCCGGCCCGCGCCGGCCTGTTCGACCTCGTCGTGTTCGACGAGGCCTCGCAGCTGCGCGTCGCCGACGCCGTCGGTGCGCTGGGCCGGGCCCGCGCGGCCGTCGTGGTCGGCGACAGCGCGCAGCTGCCGCCGACGCCGCTCGCCGAGACCACCGCCGCCGGCGACGAGCTGCCCGAGCTGCCCGGCACCGCCGTCGAGGACGAGGAGTCGATCCTCTCCGAGTGCGTGCGCGCCGGGGTGCCGCGGCTGGAGCTGTCCTGGCACTACCGCAGTCGCGACGAGTCGCTGGTCGCGTTCAGCAACGCGCACTACTACGGCAACCGGCTCTCCTCGTTCCCCGCGCCCATGTCGGCACGGCCGTCGGCCGGGGACGGCGGGCACGGCATCTCGCTGGTACGGGTGCAGGGCACCTTCCACCGCACCGGCGCGGGCCGGCTGCTGCGCACCAACCCGATGGAGGCCAAGGCCGTCGTCGCGGAGGTCCGCCGCCGCTTCGACGCCGCCGCCCCCGGCGAGGTCCCCTCGATCGGCGTGGTCACCGTCAACGCCCAGCAGCGGGCCTACGTCGAGTCCCTGCTGCGCGACGCCGGCGACGAGCGGCTGGTCGCGGCCCTCGACCGCACCGACGGCGAGGGCGTGGTCGTCAAGGACCTGGAGACGGTGCAGGGCGACGAGCGCGACGTCGTGCTGCTGTCCACGGTGTTCAGCGCCGACGACCGCGGGGTGCTGCCGCTGAACTTCGGCCCGCTCAACCGGGTCGGCGGCGAGCGGCGGCTCAACGTGGCGATCACCCGCGCCCGCCGGCAGGTCGTCGTCTTCTCCTCCTTCGACCCCGCGGCGCTGCGGGCCGAGCAGACCTCCTCGCTGGGCATCAAGCACCTGCGCGCCTACCTCGACCTGGCCGCGCTCGGCCCCGACGCGCTGCCGCGGGAGGCGCGGCGGCCGGGCGTCCCCGACCGGCACCGCGACGAGATCGCCGCCGCGCTGCGCGAGCGCGGGCTGGTGGTGCGCACCGACGTCGGCCTGTCGGGCTTCCGCGTCGACCTGTCGCTGGCCCCGGCCGACGCGCCCGACACCCCCGTGGTGGCCGTGCTGCTCGACGGCCCGGCGTGGGCCCGACGGCGCACGGTCGGCGACCGCGACGCCCTGCCCGCCGAGGTGCTCGCGGGGCTGCTCGGCTGGCCCGCGGTCGAGCGGGTGTGGCTGCCCGCCTGGCTGCGCGACCGCGACGCCGTGCTCGACCGGCTCACCGCCGCGGTGACCGCGCTGGCCCCGCCGGCGCCGGCCGCCCCGGTGCTGGCCGTCGTGGACGCGCCTCCCGCGGCGGCGGACGACGACGAGGAACCCGGGGTTCCCGGCCCGGCGCCGCGCGGCGGGCCGGTGCTGCGGTCGGTGGCCTCGGCCGCCGTCGCCGCGCTGCCGGCGCCGCGGCACCTGCCCGACCCGACGGCCGCCGACCCCGAGACCCCGCCGGTGACGCCGCCGGTCGTGCTGAGCGTCGTGCCGCCGGTCCCGGAGGAGCCCCCGGCTCCCGAGGAGCCGCCCGCCGAGCAGCGCTTCCGCCCCTGGGCACCGAAGCCCGCCGGCGACCGCAAGGTCCTCGACGCCCTGGCCGACCCGCGCAACGCGCGCCTGGTCACCCGGGTGCTCGCCGCGGGGCTCCGCGCGGAGGGGCCGGTGCACCGTGATCGCCTGGTCCGGCTCGCCGTCGGCGCGTTCGGGCTGTCGCGGGTCGGTGAGGCCCGGCGCGACGCGCTGCTGGCGCTGCTGCCGGCGCACACCCTCGACGGCGACGTGGTCTGGCCGGCGTCGCTGGACCCGGCCGGCTGGACCACCTACCGCCGCCAGACCGCCAGCGCCGTCCGGCCGCTGGACCAGGTGCCGCCGCAGGAGGTGGGCAACGCGATGGCCGCGCTGTGCCGCGAGGCCGGTGGGCTGGCCCGCGAGGACCTGTTCGCCCGCACCGCCGAGGTGTTCGGCTACCGGCGTCGCACACCGTCGCTGGTCCCGCTGCTCACCGCGGCGCTCGACCGCGCGGCCGCCGCCGGCCGGCTGACGGTGCACGAGGACGGCCGCGTCACCGCCTGCTGAAGGACCCTTCCTGCCCCCGCCACTCGCACGCTCGTGGCGGGCTCCTGCAGGAGGGCCGCCGCGCGCAGTCGTGCTCTGCCCACAGGTGTAGGCAGAGCACGAGCTTCCGCCGGGTCACCTCCGGTGACCCCTTCGTGCACTGCACACAGGGGTAGGCAGAGCACGACTGTCCGCGCGAGCACACCACCCCGGCGGCGTGCCCGGCTCAGACCCGCGCCAGCCCCACCACGGTGACGTCGTCGGCGCCGGACGGGCCGAGGGCGGCGACCACCGCGTCGACCACCTCCTGCGGCTCGCCCGCCGCGGCGGCCACCGCGTCCCGCACGGCGGCCATCCCCTCGGGGAGCGGGCGGTCGCGGCGCTCGACCAGGCCGTCGCTGTAGAGCAGCAGCCGGTCGCCGGCGTCCAGCCGCAGCTCGACCTCCGGGTAGGCGGCGTCGTCGAGCAGGCCCAGCGCCGTGCCGCGGCCGTCGGTGACCAGCGCGGCGGTGCCGCCGGCGGCGTGCACGGCCGGCAGGTGCCCGGCGCTGGACAGGGCCAGCCGCCCGGTGGCCGGGTCGAGCTGGGCGACGACGGCGGTCGCCATCTCACCGGGCAGCAGCGCGGCCACCAGCCGGTTGAGCTCGGCCAGCGCAGCGGCCGGTCCCTCGTCGCGCAGCAGGGCCGCCCGCAGCGCGTGCCGCAGCTGCGCGGTCACCGAGGCCGCCGTCAGCCCGTGCCCGGCGACGTCGCCGAGCACCACGGCCAGCGTCCCGCCGGGCAGCGGCACCAGGTCGTACCAGTCACCGCCGACGACGTCGGCCTCGCTCGGCCGGTACCGCGCGCCCAGCGCGACGCCGCGCACCTTCGGCAGCCGCTCGAGCAGCAGCGTGCGCTGCAGTGCGGCCGCGAGCCGGTCGTCCTCGCCGGCGCGGGCCAGCACCGCCGCGCCGAGGTGACCGGCCAGCGCGCGGGCGGCGGCCACCTCGTGCCCGTGCCAGGGCCGGGCGGTGCCGCGGACGGTCTCGGTCCAGCGGGCGAACGAGCGGCGCGGGCTGAGCCGTCCGCCGTCGACCTCGGACGTGCGCGGGTCCCCGCCCCAGCTGACCTCGCGCGGCGTCTCGGGGCGGAACCAGGCGAGGAAGTCCCCGCGCCCGCCGCCGACCTCGACGGCGAGCACCCCGCTGGCGTCGGTGGCGAGGTCGTCGAAGCCGGGCAGGTCGAGGGTCAGCCGGTCGGTCGCGCCGCCGGCGCGCAGCACGGCCGGCACCAGCGCGGCGACCCGGTCGGGCGGTGGCGTCGTGCCGAGCAGGTGCAGCCGGCCGTCGAGACGGACGGCGGCGCCCGAGGCCGGCAGCAGGTCCAGAGCGGTCACCGCGCCGTCGACCAGCGCCGCGGCCGGCGTGCGCGGGCTGCGGCCGATCGCGCCGACCAGGTCGGCCTCCCGCTGGGAGACCGCGACGACGCGGTCGCGCTCACCGGCCTCGACGGTGGTGTGCAGCAGCAGCGAGGCGGTGCGGCCGAGGAACTCCGCGGCGGTGCGGTCGGCGTAGGAGGGCCGGTGCGGACCGCTGTAGGAGTGGCAGGCGACCAGGCCCCAGAGCCGGCCCCGGTCGATGAGCGAGACCGACATCGAGGCGGTGACGCCCATGTTGGCCAGGTACTCCAGGTGCACCGGCGAGACGCTGCGCAGCATCGCGCCCGACAGGTCCAGCGGCGCTCCGGTGCCCGGCACTCGCGGCGGCACGAGCGGCACCGGGGTGTAGGAGGCGTCGGGGATCAGCCGCATCCAGTTGGTCGTGTACAGCGCCCGGGCCTGGGCGGGGATGTCGCTGGCCGGGTAGTGCAGGCCGAGGAACGGCTCGAGGTCGGGGCGGCGGTCCTCGGCGACCACCTCGCCGTTCCACTCGGCGTCGAAGCGGTAGACCATCACCCGGTCGAAGCCGGTCAGCGCGCGCACCTCGCGGGCGAGGACGGCGGTGAGCCCCTCGAGCGTCGTCGGCGCGGACAGCCGCTGCAGCACGGTGGGCAGCCGGCGGTGCCAGGCCGCGCCGGCCTCCCCGGCGCCGGCGACCGGCTCCCACTCGGTGACGAGCAGGCCGCCGCTGCGGGAGAGCACCAGGTCCAGCTCGGTGCCGCCGGGCGCGACCCGCAGCGGGTCGGCCTGGGCGAGGTCGCCGGCCAGCGCGGCGCGCAGCCGCTCGAGTTCGGCGGGGGTGAGCAGGTCGGCCAGCGTCGCGGGGTCGGTGCCGAGGACGTCGGCGGCGTTGGCCGAGGCGACGAGCACGGCGAGGTCGGGCTCGCTGACGGCGAGCAGCGCGCCGTGCGGCTGGATCGCGCCCGGGACCGCGATCGGCTCCTCGGCGCAGCGGGCGAGGGCCTCCTCGTCGACCCGCCGGCGGACGGGATCAGGCGCAGGCGGGGTCGGCGTCCCGGTGGAGGTCACTCCACCGACCCTACGACCCGACCTCCCCGTCGCCCCGGCCCGCAGACTCGACCACCGGCACCAGCCGCTCGAGCTCGAGGAGGTCGATGACCAGGCGGACCGCCTTGTTCTCCCGCGGGCACACCACCTGCAGCGACGTGCCGGCCTCGGCGGCCCGGCGGGCGGCGCGGACCAGCTGCCGGGCGCCCGAGGAGTCCATGAAGGTGGTGTCGGTGAGGTCGATGACCAGCGACCGCGGCCCCGCGGCCAGCTCGGCCTCGACGCAGTCGGCCAGTTGGGGGACCGTGGCGATGTCGAGCTCACCGCGTACCCTCAGCGCGGGTCGCCCGAGTCCCGCACCGCGGTGGACGGCGAACTGCACGATCGGGCTCCCTCGATGACGGAACGGACCCGAGGAGCGTAACGCGGCGTCGGAGAGGGGGCCTCGGCGTGGACATCTCGTTCACCGTGCGGCTGCCCGTCGACGTCGACAGCGTGCCGTTCGTCCGCGGCCTGTGCCGCCAGGCGCTCGACCACCTGCGCGTCGACCGGCCGGTGGTCGAGGAGACGACGCTGGCGCTCACCGAGGCCTGCGCCAACGTCGTCCAGCACGCCGGCGAACACGCCGAGTACGAGGTGTCGGTCGCGATCGACGACCGCCTGTGCCGGATCACCGTGGTCGACGACGGCACCGGGTTCGACCGCGCCGAGGCCGAGGACCGGGCCGGTCTCGACGGCGACGGCGGCGCCGGCGTGCGGCTGATGCAGGCGCTGGTCGACTCCCTCGACTTCCGCCAGGACGCGCAGGGCCGGCACCGGGTCAGCCTGGAGAAGCGGCTCTCCGCCCGCCCGTCGCTGCGGCTGCTCGACCGCGAGTAGGCCGTCCGGGCTCAGGCGGGTGGCGCGTCCCGGTCGCCCTGCTGGGCGGGCGGGGACGTCGCCTCGACCGCGGTGAACGCCTCGACGATCTCGTAGGTGTGGCTCACCCCGGCCGGCACCACCCAGGAGTCGCCCGGGCCCAGCTCCAGCGTCTGGTCACCGGCCCGCAGCCGGGCCCGCCCGGCGACCACGTAGCCCACCGTCTCGTAGTCGCGCGCCGTCTCCGGCTTGCCCGCGCTCTCCGGCTGCTCGTCCCACAGGCGCATCGCCACCCGGGAGCCCGCCGCGAGGTGGTGCTCTCCCATCCGGCCGGTGCCCGCGTCGGGGGCCGCGACCTTGGCGACCCGGTCGTCGCTCGTCTCGCTCACGGGGAACGGCTACCCGGGCGCGGGACGGGCAAGCGTCCCGCGCCCGGCGCGTCGCGACCGGTCAGGAGGCCGTCAGCCCCCGGACCCGCTCGATCAGGCCACCGGCGCAGGCGTCGATGAAGCCGTCGGGGTCGGGCCCGGCGTTCTGCAGCACGATGTGGTCGAACCCGGCGTCGACGTAGGGCTGCACGTGCCGCACGTGCTGGTCCTCGTCGGGGCCGCAGCTGAACTGCTGCTTGACGTCCTCGAGGCGCACCGTGGAGCTGGCTGCCTCGAAGTTGACCGGGTTGGGCAGCTCGCTCATCACCTTCCAGCCGGTCAGCGCCCAGCGGCTGGTCTCCAGCGCCTCCTGCGCGCCTGCGTCCTCGTCGGTGGCCCAGGCCAGCGGCACCTCGGCGTAGCGCGGACCGGAACCGCCGGCGTCGCGGTAGGCGCCGACCAGGTCCGCGCGCGGCTCGGTGGCGAACAGCCCGTCGCCGTGCTCGGCGGCCAGGGCCGAGGCGTTGCGCCCGCCGCTGGCGACGGCGATGACCGGCAGCTGGTCGGGCAGGTCGAAGACGCGGGCGTCCTCGAGCTGCAGGTGCTTGCCCTCGAAGGTCTGGTAGCCGCCCTGCCACAGCAGCTTGATGATCTGCAGCGCCTCGCGCAGCATCTCGTGCCGCACGTGGACCGCCGGCCAGCCCCGCCCGACGACGTGCTCGTTGAGCCGCTCGCCGGCGCCCACCCCGAGGGTGAACCGGTTGCCCGAGAGCAGCTGCACGGTCGCCGCGGCCTGCGCGATGACCGCCGGGTGGTACCGGATGATCGGGCACGTCACCCCGGTGACCAGGCCGATCCGCTCCGTCTTCGCCGCCATCGCGCCCAGCAGCGACCAGGTGAAGGCGCTGTGCCCCTGGTTGTCCAGCCACGGGTGGAAGTGGTCGCTCATCTCGACGAAGTCGAACCCGGCCTCCTCGGCGCGGACCGTCTGCCGCACGATCTCGTCCGGCGGGAAGGCCTCGGTGGCGAGCTTCAGTCCGACCTGCATGTCGTGTCGTCCTCACTGTGCGGCTGCCGGGTCCGCCGCCAGGGCTGCCCGTGCCCCGCGGAACGGAAACGGCACGCCGGGGTCCGCGGGGGGGCATCCGGGTAATGCGGTCGCGCCGCGCGAGCCGAGCGCGTTGACTGCCCCGGCCCACCGACGGCACCGCGGGGACCGGGCTCCGCGCAGCAGGAAGAAAGGACCATGGAGAAGATCAGCGACCGCCTGCTCAGCTGGGCGTCGATCCTCGAGCCGGCCACCCGGGAGCAGGCCGAGCGCACCGCCTCGATGCCGTTCATCCACCCGCACCTGGCGCTCATGCCCGACGCGCACCTGGGGCTCGGGGCGACCGTCGGCTCGGTCATCCCCACCGACGGCGCGATCATCCCCGCCGCGGTCGGGGTCGACATCGGCTGCGGGATGATGGCCGTCCGCACCCAGTTCACCGGCGACGACGTCCGCGGCCGCAACCTGGCGGTGCTGCACGAGCAGATCGCGCGGGCGGTCCCGCTGTCGGCCGGCCGCTACAACCGCAAGCTGCGCGAGACGGCCGCGGCCCGGGTCGAGGAGCTGCGGGCACTGCCCGGGGTGGAGCAGGCCGACGGCGCCGCGTTCAACTGGCCGCTGCAGCTGGGGTCGCTGGGCTCGGGCAACCACTTCATCGAGGTCTCCCTCGACGAGGCCGACCGGGTGTGGCTGTTCCTGCACTCGGGCTCGCGCGGGGTGGGCAACCGGCTGGCGTCGACGCACATCCGGGTCGCGCAGGAGCGCACGCGGCAGCGCGGCGTCGACCTCCCCGACCGCGACCTCGCCTACCTCGAGGAGGGCGAGCCGGAGTTCGACGCCTACATCGAGGCACTGCGCTGGGCACAGCGGTTCGCCGCGCTCAACCGCGAGGAGATGATGGACCGCGTCGCCGAGCAGGTGTCCCGGTTCCTGACGAGCGAGGTCCGGCGCGAGCAGGTGGTCCAGTGCCACCACAACTACACCGAGCGCGAGACCCACCACGGCCGCGAGGTGTGGCTGTCCCGCAAGGGGGCGATCTCCGCGCGGCGCGGCCAGTGGGGGCTGATCCCGGGCTCGATGGGCGCGGCGTCCTACGTCGTCGTCGGCAGGGGCGACCCCGAGTCGCTGGAGTCGGCGCCGCACGGTGCCGGCCGGGCGTTCTCGCGGACCGCCGCGCGCAAGCAGTTCAGCCGGGCCGACCTCGACCGGCGCATGACGGGCATCGCCTGGGGCCGCTCGGACGCGTTCCTCGACGAGCACCCTGACGCCTACAAGAGCATCGACGTCGTCATGGCCGACGCCGCGGACCTGGTGGAGATCCGGCACACGCTGCGCCAGGTGGTGAACGTCAAGGGCGACTGAGTCCTCCCCGGACGCTCGTGCTCTGCACACCCCTGTGTGCAGAGCACGAGCACGCCGGACCGCTTCCCCGGCGGTCCCCGGTGCAGGACAGTGACCCGGTGACGACGTCGATCGAGGCGGCCGGGCTCGAGCAGGTCGCGCCGGGGGTCTTCGCCTACGTGCAGCCCGACGGCAGCTGGATGATCAACAACACCGGCGTCGTGACCGGTGACGACGGCACCGGCGTCATGGTCGACACGACCTCCACCGAGGCGCGCAACCGGGCGCTGTTCGCGGCGGTGGACGGCGTCGCCCCGGGCCGGCTGCGGGCGCTGGTGAACACCCACCACCACGGCGACCACACCTTCGGCAACTGGTTGGTGCCGGACGGGACGCCGGTGGTCGGGCACGAGCACGCACGGGAGGACCAGCTCGCCGCGGGCCTGATCGCCGCACAGGTGCTCACCGGACCGGACTACGGGCATCTGGAGGTGCGCCCGCCCGACGTCACCTTCACCGGCGCGCTGACCCTCCACCTCGGGGAGCGGGGAGTCGAGCTGCATGCGGTGGGCCCGGCGCACACGCGCGGCGACGTCGTCGTCTGGCTGCCCGGCGAGCGGGTGGCCTTCGCGGGCGACGTCGCCTTCGCCGGCGGCCAGCCGTTCCTCGCCGAGGGCAGCGTGGCCGGGTACCCGCGGGCGCTGGCCGCGCTGCGGGCGCTGGAGCCGGAGGTGCTCGTGCCCGGGCACGGCCCGGTGTGCCGTGGCGACCAGGTCCCCCGGCTGCTCGACGAGCTCGCCGGCTACGCGGCCTTCGTCGACGCGACGGCGCGGGAGGGACACGCGGCCGGGTGGTCGCCGCTGGAGACCGCGCGCCGGCACGCGGACAACCCGTACGCGGCGTGGCAGGAGTCCGAGCGGCTCGTGGGCAACCTGCACCGGGCGTACGCCGAGCTCGACGGCCGGCCGCCGGGCGAGCGGCTGCCGCTGGCGGACATCTGGCCCGACATGGTCGACTTCCACGGCGGCCCCATCGGCTGCCGGGCCTGAGGGCGTCCCCGGCGGTCACGCCGGCGCGGGGGCACCGTCCAGGCACCGGCGGGCCGCCGGACCCATCCCGAGTCCCGCGAGGATCCCCCCGGCCCGGCGCCGGCGCTCGCGGGCGCGCTCGCGCAGCAGGCCGCCGAGCGCGGCGTTGACCGACCGGTCGGCGCGGCGCTCGAGGAACTCCGCCGTCGCCAGGTGGGTCGCTGCCCGGCGCAGTGCCTCCACGTGCTCGAGCCGCTCCTGCGGTCGGCTTCCGGTCGGGGGCCCGGCGGTCCCGTCCGCGCCTGCTGTAGCGCTGGTCGTGCTCGTGGTCGTCATCGCGTCCCTCGCCTCCATCGGTCCCCGCATCTGTGGAGACGCCGGAAGGCGGCGGGGATGACGCGGCGCGGGGACGAGGCGGTCAGCTGCCGGGGAAGCCCGGGCGGTCGCCGGTGCCCATCCCGCCCTCACCGGCGCGGGGCGACTGGTCGGGCGCGGCGCCCACCTCGGCGTCCTCGTCGTCGTGGACGGGGCGCTCTCCCGGCAGCACGTCGTCGTCCTGCCCCGAGCGGTCGTTCGTGCCGCCGTACGGCCGTCCGGTCATCGAGCCCTCGGTCACTGCGGACCTCCTCCGCCGTGCACCGACCGGCCGGCTGGGCTCACCCCGGTCGGTGCCGGGGTGCCCGGCCGGCCGGCAGCGGAAACCGTCGCCCCGAGACGCACTGTGCCGGTTGATCCCGTGCTCTGTCGGCTCGATCGCGCCCGCAGAGCGCCGGGAGAGCCGGCAAGGGGGCGGCAACCAGCGCGGGGAGCACCGCACCCCCCGTCCCGGAGCGGGACGGGGGGCGCGGTAGGGCGTCGGTCGGTCAGTAGGCCCGGCCGCTCGTGCCGCCCTTCTTGTTCTTGTTCTGGAAGTCGCGGACGAACTGCTTGATCTTCGCCTGGTTCTGCGGCTTCTGGAGCTCCTGCACCACCTTGGCGGCGACGCCCGAAGCCACGAGCTTCCTCAACATCCCCACGGGGTCCTCCTCCTGTCGGCTCCTGTCCCGTTGCCCCGTCAACGCGCGGGGCAACCGTGGGGATCCCGGCCTTTCACCCGTTCCACCGGTGGCGGGCCGCTGACGGGGCGTGCGGACGCACCGTTGCGTCCTTTCTCGTCCCGTCCGGCGTGTCGGCGCCCATCCGGGTGCCGCCGCGTGTCCAGGACCTGGGCGTGCGCGGTGCTCGCGCTGGCGTGTCGGGTCCGGGAGGCCAGTCAAATCCGCAGGTCCGCGCCGGGCGTGGCGCCGCGTTCCGTCGGTTGAGGGCCCCCTGACCCCTCCCTACCGTCGTCGCCGGTCCGCCAGGGTCCTTCGTCGCGCCCCGTGCGACACCTGGTGGCCACGCCGAACCGGGCGCCGGAACCCACCGGCAGCCCGGGCCGGGGACCCACTGCAGCACTGGGGTGGAGCGCGACTCGTCGCGCCGGGCGACTCCTCCGTCCGAACCCGTCAGCTAACCCGGTAGGCGGTCGCGGAGAACAGGAGAACCGTCGTCCATGACGACCGCACGCACGTCCACCGCTCGTCGCTCGTTCCGCGGCATCGCCGTCGCGGCCATCGCCGGAGCCGGCATCGTCCTCTCGCCCCTCCCGGCCTCGGCTGCCGCGGGCGGTGGTGGTGGCACCGCGACCGGGACGGTGGCCGCCGCGCCGGCGCCCGCGCCCACCGGCGCGGCCCAGGTCGCCGTCGACACCGCGCTCGCCCAGGTCGGTGACCGGTACGTCTACGGCGCCACCGGGCCGGACTCCTTCGACTGCTCGGGCCTGACCAGCTTCGCCTACGAGGCGGCCGGCGTCTCGATCCCGCGCACGTCGAAGGCCCAGTCGACCTTCGGCACCGCGGTGGCGAAGGCCGACCTCCAGCCCGGTGACCTGGTCTTCTTCTACAGCCCGGTGTCACACGTGGGCATGTCCATCGGCAACGGCCAGATGGTCCACGCCTCGACCGCCGGCAAGCCGGTGGCCGTCGTCGACCTCGACTCGATGCCGAGCTACGCGGGCGCCCGCCGGGTCGCCTGACGCACGTCGCGGAAGGGTGCCCCGGCCGGGCTCTCCGGCCGGGGCACTCTCGTGTCGTGGTGCACGAGGACGGTCCCCGGTGGCCCCGCCGCGCCGGCTCCGGACCGGTGGTGGCCGTGGGCAAGCTCGTCGCCGACCAGCTGCTGGAGCTCACCGCTCCGCTGGTGGTCGGGGGCCAGCAGCGGGTGGTCCGGACGACGACGGCGGGCGGGGCGCCGGCCAACGTGACGGCGAACCTGGCCCGTCGCGGCACCCCGGCGAGGCTCGCGGGCTGGGCGGGTGCGGACCCGCTCGCCGACACGTTGCTGGCCGGACTGGCCGGGCGCGGGGTGGAGACGGCGGTGGTCCGCCGTGGCCGCACTCCCCTGTCGACGGTGCTCGTCCACCCCGACGGGGGACGGACGCTGCTCACCGACAGCGGCGAAGGCGGGCTCGAGCCGGACGACGTCCGCGCCGCGTGGCTCGCCGACGCGGCCGCCGTCCACCTCGACGGCTACGACCTGCTGCCCGGCCGTTTCCCGGACGCGCTCCGGGCAGCCGCCTCGCTCGCCCGGGACGCCGGCGTGCCGGTCACCGTCGACGTGGCGGCCGCGACGCGGATCGAGCGCCACGGCGCCGACGCGTATCGGGAGCTGCTCGTGGCGCTGCGGCCGGACGTCCTGTTCTGCAACGCCGTCGAGGCCGCGGTGCTGGGACTGGACGGCGACCTGCCCGCGTGGGCGCCGGCGCTGGTCCTGGTGCACGCCGGCGCGCGGCCCACCCGGGTGCTGACCGCGGCGGGCGCGTGGCAGGTGCCGGTGGAGCCCCTGCCGGAGGGGCGGCTCCGCGACACCACCGGCTGCGGGGATGCCGTCGCCGCCGGGGTGCTGGCCGGCTGGCGGTCGGGGGCGCCGGTCCTGGACGCGGTCCGCGCCGGCCACGAGGCGGCCGCGGTGGTCGCGGGTGTGGTCGGGGCCCAGCCGCCGCCCTGACCGCCCGGGCTCACCGTCGACACCGGCGTCACCGGCCAGTGCCTTTATAGCGATAATGGCACCTCACGAGGCTCTGACCTGCGGTTTTGAGTTGTCCACCTCCTGCTGATCGGCTAGTATTCGATCATGTGTTCGGGTGGGTGGGAGACCGGTGATGTCCTCGAGGCCGTCGCCGCGCTCATCGCCGAGCGCAACCGGATCGACGCCGCCCTGGCCCGCCGGGTGCGCGCCGCCGAACTGGCCCAGGCCCCCGAGCGCGACGGGCAGAAGAGCATGGCGTCGTGGCTGCGCGGGCACGGCCGGCTCTCCTCGGCGGCGGCGTCCCGGCTGGTGGGCAACGGGCGGGCGCTGGAGCACCTGCCGGCGCTGGCCGAGGCGCACGAGGCCGGGTGGGTGTCGGCCGAGCAGGTGGCCGAGGCCGCGCGGGTGGTCACACCGGAGCGGCGGGCCGCGGCCGCCGCCCAGGACGTCGACCTGGCCGCGATGGACGCCGCGCTGACCCAGGTCGCCCTCGACTGTCCCCACGCCGACCTGGTGCAGGTCGTGCAGCGCTACCTCGACGCGCTCGACCCGGACGGGCCCGAGCCCGACCCCACCAAGGGCCGCTCGTTGACGGTGTCCAAGCACGCCGACGGCACGGTGTCCGGACGGTTCCACCTCGACGCGGTGGGCGGGGAGAAGGTGCAGGCGGCGCTGGAGGCGCACGTGCAGGCGGATCGGCCCGCCGGGGACGAGCGGACCCGCGCCCAGCGGTTCGGGGACGCCTGGGTCCAGCTCGCCGACAATGCCCTGGCGGCCGGCCACCTGCCCGTCCTGCGGACGGTCAAGCCGCACATCGCGGTGCGGGTCGACCTCGACGACCTGGCCGACCCCGCCACCGGCCCCGGCGCCGCCACCATGGGCTTCGGCGCCACGATCTCCGCCGCCCGGGCCCGCTGGCTGGCCTGCGACGGCGCCATCTCCCGGGTGGTGTTCGGGCCCGACGGGAGCCCACTCGACCTCGGGCGCAGCCAACGACTGGTCAGCCGGCAGCTGCGCCGCGCGGTGGAACTCCGCGACGGGGGTTGTGTGTTCGCCGGTTGCGACGCCCCGAGTCACTGGGCCGACGTGCACCACCTGGTGCACTGGATCGACGGCGGCGACACCAGCCTGGCCAACAGTGCGCTGTTGTGCGAGCGGCACCACACCAAGGTCCACCACGGATTCCGCGTCGAGCGGCAACCCGACGGGCGATGGCGCACCTGGCGCCCCGACGGCACCGAGATCACCGTCCCCGCACCACTGGCACCCGCCGCCTGACGTCCTCGCGCGTCCCCCTCAGTGCTTGACGCCGAGGAAGCGTTCGGCGCAGCCCATGCACAGACCAGTGTTGTCGTGCACCCACTCGCGGGCATTGACCTCGCGGCACATCGGGCACCAGCGGAAGGTCCGGCGCCGGCGGCGGGCGATCTCCTCGGCGGCCTCCGCGAGCACCTCCGGCTCGTACAGGACCTCCTCGGCCTGGAAGCCGCGGTCGGCCACGAACTCCCACACCAGGGGCCAGACGCCGTGCCACCGCGGCTCGGGCCGCGCGAGCGTGAAGCCGAAGCCGTCCCAGCCGACCGCGACCTGGGCGGGTGCCCCGGAGACGAACCACCGCTGGTGCTCGAGGAGATCGGGACCCACAGGACTCGATGCGTCGACCTCACGCCAGCCGGCGCCCAGCGCCCGCGCCAACGCAGTGACCGACACGCCCAGCAGGGAAGCCAGCGCGGCGTCGTCCGGGGTGAGCGGCTCGGGCTCCCAGCCGTCGGGCAGGTCGACGGTCACTGCGCCATCTCGGCCAGCCGGCACATCGCGTTCACCTGCCGCAGCTGCTCCGGCGTGCGCACCGCGGCGTCGAGCAGCAGCGGGCTCATCACCACCACCGCCAGCGCCTTGGCCCGCGACACCGCCACGTTGAGCCGGTTCAGGTCGTACAGGAACGACACCCCGCGCGGCGCCTCCTCGGCCGACGTCGACGTCGTCGAGTAGACGACCACCGGCGCCTCCTGCCCCTGGAACCGGTCGACCGTCCCCACCCGCGCACCGTCGGGCAGCAGCGAGCGGATCAGCGCCACCTGGTTGTTGTAGGGCGCCACCACGAGCACGTCCTCCGGCCCGATCGGCCGCTCCGCGCCCTCGTGGTCCACCCAACCCACGCCCTGCAGCGACCGCCAGACCGTGGCCACCTCGGCCGCCTCCTCGGCGGACGACGCCGACGCCGCGACGGTGTGCGACACCGACCGCACCGCCAGCCCCGACCCCGACACCAGCCCGCCCGGCCGCACGGTGATCCGCTCGCGCAGCGGCGCCGACTCCAGCCGGCCCTCGTACGCCAGGTCGGAGACGAACGCGGTCAGCGCCGGGTGCATCCGGTAGGTCGTGTCCAGGAAGACGCCGCGGCCGACGGGCACGGTCGGGTGGCCCTCGAGCAGGTGCTCCAGCGCCGACAGCCCCGAGTCCCCGGGGTGCACCGCCTGCGTCGGCTGCGCCAGCTGCTGCGGGTCGCCGAGCAGCACCAGCGACCGGGCCGCACGCGCCACCGCCACCGCGTTGGCCAGCGAGAACTGCCCCGCCTCGTCGACCACGAGCACGTCGACGGCCTCGGCGAGGTCGGGCTGGGTCCAGAACCACGCCGTCCCGCCGACCAGCGACACGTCGCCGTCCAGCAGCCGGGAGGCGACGTCCTTGCCGTCCTTCGACCACTCCACCCCCGGCGCGCCGCAGGCCTGGTGCTCGTCGCACTTCTGCAGCGCCGGCCGGCCGACGGCGGCCAGCACGTTGCCGATGACGGCGTGCGAGGTCGCCGTGACGCCGACCTTCTTGCCGGCGTCCAGCAGCGCCCGGATCAGGTGCGACGCCGCCCGCGTCTTGCCGCTGCCGGGCGGGCCCTGCACCGCCAGCACCTCACCGTCGAGCCGCAGCCCGAGCCGGACGACGGCGTCGCCGGCCTGCTCGTCCGGCAGCCGGCGGCAGTCGGCGGGCACCCGCCGCTCGAGCAGCGCCTGGCCGAGGCAGTCGCGGCCGGCCAGCACGTCCTCCGCGGTCGCGGTGATCGCCTCGCGCAGGCCCTTGTCGTCGATCGGCCCGCCCGGACCCAGTCCGCGGGCGGCGACCGCCGGCTTCGACGTCTTGACCACCAGGCGGCCCTCGACGGCGTCGAGCGCGACGACGGTGCCCACGCTCGCCCGCGTGTCGACGTCGACGGCCGGCTTGCCCGTCTGCAGCTTCGCGTCCTGCGGCGGGAACCGGTACTCGTACAGCTTCGACCGCTTCTCCTGGCCGATCTCCACCGGCGCCGAGAGCCCGCCGAGCGCCGTGCCGTCCTCGACCAGCGCGGCGTCGTCCAGGTCGGCGCGGGCGAAGAACTCCCACCAGCCGGGGCGGGCCTCGCGGCGGTGCCACTGCACCAGGTCGCCGAGCAGGTCGTGCCCGGCCGCCTGCAGTCGCTCGACCAGCGCGAGCTCGGCGGCCTCGGCCTCCGACCGCGGTGCCGGGCCGGTCGCCTCGGGGAGCATCGGCCGCGGCTGGCCGCCGTACAGCGACTCCAGCTCGGCCCGCTGCTCCTCCAGCCAGTCGTGCAGCTCGCGGGTCGAGTCGACGTCGTCCTTGTTGTAGAGCTCGATCGCCTCGAGGCGCTTCGGGTCGCGGTCGGCGAGCCACTGCTCGTAGGCGATGACGCTGCTCATGGCGTCGGCGACGTCGCCGGTGTGCTGCCGGCCGTAGAACGCCTCGACCTTCTTGATCGAGTACGAGCCCTTGCTGATCCGCATCGACTGCTTGACGACCGGATAGAGGTCGACGAACCGCTCCGCGCGCAGCAGCTGGTCGAGCTCGGCCTCGCGGACGCCGTACCGCCCGGTGAGCCGCTTGAGCGCGCTGACCTCGTAGGCGGCGTAGTGGTAGACGTGCATGCCCGGGTCGGCGCGCCAGGCGTCGAGGACCAGGTCGACCAGGTCGGCGACCATCTGCCGCTCCGCGACGGGGTCGTGCGCCCACAGCGCGGTGAAGGAGCCGTCGCGGCGCCCGATGCCGGCGAGGTACTCCAGGCCCGCGCCGTCGCCGGAGTGCGGGTCGCCCTCGAAGTCGAGGTAGAGGTCGCCGCGGCTGGGCTCGGGCAGCCGGAGCAGGCCGGTGGGTCCCGACGGCGGCAGCAGCGTGCGGGTGGGGACGCCGGTGCGGCGCTCGCGCAGCTGCTCGCGGGCCTGCTCCTGCACGCGGGTGCGGGTGGCCGCGCCGATGCGGGCGGCCCGGAGCGTCTCGGGGTCGGCGTCGGTGAGCTGCTCGAGGCTGGTGATGCCCGCGGCGCGCAGGGCCGCGCGGGTGTCCTTGCGCATGCCGGCGACGAGGGAGAGGTCGTCGGCGGCGGCGAGCTCTGCGTCGCAGCGCGGCTTCCAGGTGCACTGGCTGCAGTAGGCGACCGGGACCGGCTCGGTGGCCGGCGGGTCGGCGAGGAAGGCGGTGAGGTTGGCGCGGGCGCGGCGGGCGTAGGCGGCGACGTCGACCAGCCGCCACGGGTTGCTGACGCCGTCGCCGGTGATCACGCAGACGCGGTCGGGCTGCCTGCCCTGGAGGACGGTGAGCCGCTCGGCGTAGGTGGCCATCTGCAGCAGCGCGGGCACCTTGACGCGGCGGGCCAGCTTGGCGTCGGCGACCTCGTAGGACCAGTGCCCGAGAGCCGAGGGGGTGGGCACCTTCAGGAGGAAGTCGGCCGCCCCGCCCCAGACGCCGTCGAAGAACGACGCCTGGGAGATGACGTCGACGCCGTCGCGCATGGCCTGCAGGGTCATCGCCTCGGCCTCGCGGCGGCCGGCCGCGTCGAAGCGGGCGGGGATGCGGACGACGGTCCGCCCCTCGGCCTCCAGCGCGTCGAGGTACTTGAGCTCGTGCTCGGTGCCGAGGTCGGCGATGAGCGCGGCGTGGTCGTCGGGGCCCTCGGCGAGCGGCGTGAGCCGGCCGTCGGCGACGGCGAGGTCGAGCGTCGTCACGTGCGGACAGGCCTGGTGGCGGGTCAGGTCGGTGGGGCTCAGGACCAGGGAGCCGTCGGTGCGGTACATCGAGACGGGACGGTCTCATGCGGGCGCCGCGATCGGGGCCTTCCGCGCCGGGCTCGAGGTGCCTTTGTAGCGATAAAGGCACCCCACGCAGACTGGCTGACGTGACACGGGGACTGCACCGCTCGCACCGGGTGGCCGGTGCGCTGGTCGGGTCGGCGGTGGGTGACGCGCTCGGCGCCCCGTTCGAGTTCGGCCCGCCGGGCGCGTTCTCGGCCCGCTTCCCGTCACCTGCCCGCGGGGCCGCGACGGAGATGTGCGGCGGCGGGTCGCTCGGGTGGGAGCCGGGCGAGTTCACCGACGACACCCAGATGGCGCTGCTGGTGGCTGCTTCCCTCGTCGAGCGCGGCGGGCTCGACGAGGCCGACCTGTTCGGGCGGTTCGCGACCTGGGCCGCGGCCGGGCCGCCGGACATCGGCAACCAGACCCGCGCCGTCCTGTCCTCGGGCCTGCCGTGGTCCTCGGCCGCGGCCGCGCACTTCGCGCGGTCGGGGCACGCGGCGGGCAACGGGTCGCTGATGCGGACGACGCCGGCGGCGATCTGGTTCTCCCGCTCGGGCACCGAGGCCACCGTCGACGCCGCCCGGCGGATCTCGGCACTGACGCACGGCGACCCGGCGGCCGGCGAGGGCTGCGCCGTGTTCCACGAGCTGCTGCGGGTGGCGCTCGACGGCGGCGACCCGCTGGCCGCCGTCCCCGGTGCCCTGTCGCTGGTGGCGCCGGAGCACCGGGACCGGTGGGCGACGGTGCTCGCGCCCGACTGGTCGCCCGACCGGGCCACGGAGTCGAACGGCGCGGTGTGGCCGACGCTCGGTCAGGCGCTGTGGGCGCTGCGGCGTGGGCGCGACTTCGCCGAGGTGCTGCGGCTGGTGGTCGGCCTCGGCGGCGACACCGACACGGTCGCGTGCGTGGCCGGCGGGCTGGCCGGGGCGGTGTACGGGATGGGTGGCATCCCGATGCGGTGGTCCTCGCCGGTGCACGGTCGGGTGCCCGGGCACGGCGACCGGGTGTGGCGGCTGGCCGACCTGCAGCAGCTCGTCGCGGCGCTCGACGGCAAGCCGGTGCCGTCTTTCGACCCCGGCGTCATCCCGCGGCTCGGTCCGGTGGAGGTGCTGCCAGGGATCTGGGCGGGCAACCTCGACGGCGCGCGCTACTCGGACGAGGACTTCGCGGTCATCTCGCTGTGCCGGCTCGGCGAGCCGTTCCCGCATCCGAACCACCGGATGGCCTACATCGCCGACAACGAGCACAACGTCGACCTCGACGTGATGCTGGCCGACGTCCTCGACGACCTCGCCGCGCTGCACGCCGAGGGCCACCGGGTGCTCGTGCACTGCCACGGTGGGGCGTCGCGCACCGGGCTGGTGCTGCGCGGCTGGCTGGTGCGCGAGCAGGGGATGTCGGTCGAGGAGGCGACGGCGCACGTCGCCGAGCGCTGGCCGCACCTGGGGCTGTGGAACGGCAGCTTCACCGCGGCGCTGGAGCGGCTGGCCGCGTCCCGGGGCTGACGGCGTCCCGCGTCGCCCCATCGGGCGAATCGCGCAGGCAACCGCCGGTCCGGTAGCGATACTCCGTCGGCTCGAACCACCGAGGAGAGGACCGCGCGGATGCACCAGCCGGCAGACGAGGGCCGGTACGGAGAACGCCAGCCCCCGCCCGGCAGCCTCCCGCCGCCGTGGGCCACACCCGGCTCGCCGCCATCGTGGGGACCACCGGCGGGCAGTGCGGGAGGGCCACCGGTGTGGGGTCCGCCGCCCGGGCCTCCCGTGGGTCCTCCGGGACCGCCGCCGAGCTGGGGGCCGCCGCCTCCGCCGCCGCCCGGAGGCCCGCCGCCCGGGCCCCAGTACTCCGTCCTGGGGATCATCGCCGTCGTCGTGGTGCTGTTCGTCCTCGTCCTGGTCGTCATCGTGGACGCCGCCTCCACCGACGAGTCGTCCGAGGCGTCGGATCCCACGACGGCCCCTCCACTCGCCCCGACTGCCGCGCCTACCGCGGGCACGCCCGAGCCGGCGCCGGAGCCTCCTGGGTTCGGGGACGGCACCTACCTGGTCGGTACCGACATCCAGCCGGGGCTCTACCGGGCCGACGGCGGCCGGTTCTGCTCCTGGCAGCGGCTGAGTGACCTGAGCGGTGAGTACGACGCCGTGCTGGGCTGGGAGTTCTCCGACGGGCTGACCTACGTCGAGATCCTGCCGACGGACGTCGCGTTCTCGACCGACGACTGCGGCCGGTGGGAACCGGCGGCCTTCGACGGGCCGGACGTCAGCAGCGGCTTCGAGGACGGCACCTTCCTGGTCGGCTCCGACATCCAGCCCGGCACCTACCGCTCCACCGGCGGGGGCTCGGGTTGCTCCTGGCAGCGGCTCAGCGACCTCACCGGCGACTACGACGCCGTCCTCGCCTGGGAGTTCTCCGAGGGTCAGGCCTACGCCGAGATCCAGCCGACCGATGTCGCCTTCTCCACGGACGGCTGCGGCACCTGGAGCCGCGTCGGCTGAGCGCGAGCGGCGTGTCGGCCGGCCGCAGGAGGCTCCTGCTGCAGAATAGATGCGCTAGCGCATTATCTCCGCGACGCAGGAGGTGTCATGCTGACGGTCGACCAGGCCGCGGTCCGACTGGGGGTCAGTTCCCAGGAGGTGCGACGCCTGGTCCGCGTCGGGACGCTGCCCGCGCAGCGGGTGGGGCGCACCCTGGTGCTCCCCGAGGACGCGGTCGACGAGCGCGCACGGCTGCCGGTCGCCGCGGGACGCGTCCTGTCCCCGCCGACCGCGTGGGCCACGTTGTGGGAGCTGTCCGGGGAGAACGCGCCCTGGCTGGACCGGTCGGGCCGGTCCCGGATGAGCACGCGGCTGCGGACGTCGGGCCCCGAGGAACTGGTCGCTGCCACCCGCGCTCGCGCGGACCGGTTCGGCCTGCGAGTCCTGCCGGCCTATCGCGATCGGGTGCTGACCGCCGACGGCGTCGCCCCCTCCGGCATCACGGCGGCCGAGGCGGTGGGGGCCGACATCGTCACCTCCGGCGCCCCGGCCGAGTTCTACTGCGGCTCCGCGACGCTCGACGTCCTCCGTCGCGACCTGGGCCTGTCCGACCGGGGTGAGCCGAACCTCGTCGTCCGGGTTCCGCGGTTCCCCGACCTGCCCTTGGCCGGCCTGGGCTACATGCCGGCAGCCGTCGTCGCCGTTGATCTGGCCGAGTCGGCCGACGTCCGCACCCGGCGCGCGGGGCTGGACCTGCTCGGCGCGGCCCTGGCCGCTGTCCGCGGGTGAGCGCGCCCGCGCCCGTCGCGTTGCCGCCGCTCACCGGAGCGCTCGACCGGCTGTGGGACCTCGTCCTCGACCTGGCCGGCCGACTGGACCCGTCGGGCTGGGTTCTCGTGGGCGGCCAGATGGTGATGCTGCACGGACTGGCCGCCGGCCGGGCGCCCACGCATGCCAGCCAGGACGTCGACGTGCTCGGCCGATCTGCTCACCGACCCAGCGGGACTGAGCCGGTGCGTGCAGGCGGTGCGGCAGTTGGACCTGCAGCCCCAGCCCGACAGCGCCGGCAAGGTGTACCGCTTCCGCCGGGCGAAGGACGGTGCCGTCGTCGACGTGCTGGCACCCGACCACTCCCCGCCGCGGTGGCCGCTGCGCACGGCGGCGGGCGGGGAGACGATCCGCGTCGAGGGCGGTCACCAAGCGCTGGAACGAGCCATCCGACTGACCGTCGCCAAGGGAGACAGGTCGGCGGTCGTCCCGGTGCCGGACCTCCTCGGCGCGCTGGTGCTCAAGGCGGCTGCGTGGACGAGCGACAACCGCGACCGGAGCCGGCACAGCGGCGACGCCGCCTTCCTCGCCAGCCTGATCACCGATCCGTTGGCCGAACGGACCCGCTTCGCCGGCAGCGACCGCAAGCGCCTCCGACGCCTCGACGCGGTGCTCGGCGATCCCTACGGGGCCGAGTGGCGGGCACTCGGCGACTCGGCCGACGACGGCTACGCCACCTGGCGACTGCTGCTCGGCTGAGGACCGTCGGCTGCGGTGCCGGCCCTTGCTAGCTTCGCGGCATGGCTGTCGACCCGCGTGGCGCCGACCTCAAGCGGTACCTCCAGGAGGACCCGGGCGGGCCGGTGGTGATGCTCAACCTGCTCCGGTTCGCCGAGGGCGGCCGCGAGTCCTACGACCGGTACGCCGCGGCGCTGTCGGAGACCTTCCTCCCCCGCTACGGCGGTGAGGTGCTCTACGCCGGCGACGGCGGCACCCCGCTCGTGGCCGAGCAGGGCCAGGACTGGGACGCCGTGCTCCTCGTCCGCTACCCCTCCCGCGAGGCGTTCAGCCGCATGGTGGCCGATCCCGAGTACCAGCAGGTCACGCACTGGCGCACCGAGGCGCTGACCGAGGCGGTGCTGCAGCCGACCACCGCCTGGGCGCGCGGCTGACCCCGTCGCCGAGGGGGCCACGACCCTGCCGGAGGCGTCGGCCCCGGCCCTAGGGTCGAGGCATGCGGAGGCCGGTCACGCAGGACGACCTCGACGCGCTGTACTCCCCCGGCCAGACCCCCGAGAAGAGCCGCGCGGTGGCGCGGCAGCTGGAGGCGTGGGCGGCCGAGGGCACGCGGCCCGGCGACGAGGTGAACGTGGCCCAGTTGCTCGTGATGGCCGGGGAACAGCTCGTCCGGGTCGGCGACGCTCCGGAGGCCGTGCGGGTGTTCCGCCGCGCCGTCGCAGCAGGGGAGCCGGTCGAGCCCGACGTCCGCTGCTACCTGCACAACGCCCTGCTCGAGGTCGGGGACGTCGACGCCGCCCGCGCGCTGGCGGAGGAGGTGCGCCGGGAGCGCCCGGCCGACGCCGACGTCTACCTCCTCATCGGCGAGGACCACGAGCTCCACGGCGACCTGCGCGAGGCCCACCGCTGGCTGACGCTGGGCGTCCGCCGGGCACTGGGGGACGTCGAGGACGCGTCCGAGGCGGATGCCTACGGAGCAGCGAGCGAGGCCGCCCACCTGCTGGTGGCCCGGCGGCGGGTCCGCCGAAACCTGGGCATGGCACCCGACGAGTGGGACGAGCTGGTCCCCGAGCCACCGGACCTCGACGACCTGCCCGACTGAGGGTCAGTCCGCCCGCACGAGCTCGCTCGGCGTCACGCCGTCACACCGGCACCCGGTTGGCCGGGCGCCGCGACGGGCGGATGGTGCGCGCGGCGGAGCGGGCGAGACGGATCGGGCCGGTGTCCCACAGCGGCCGGCCGGGCTCCTCGACCGGCGGCGCGGGCCGCGGTGCCGGCGGCCGGGCGGCCTCCTCGGCCTCGGCCAGCGTGGCCAGGTGGCGGGCGCGGATGGCGGCCTTCTGGCGGTCGAGGCGCTCCTGCTCGGCCATGACCAGCAGCTCCTCCTTGGCCTCGGCCACGGTCCGCCGCGACTGCTGCTGCAGCTCCTCGAGCTCGACGTCGCCGCCGTCGCGCAGCGCGGCCAGCCGGTCGTAGGCGGTCGGCGGGCCGAAGTTGAGCAGCACCTTCATGAGCACCGGCAGGATCTCGACGCACATGAACAGCAGCGACAGCATGAACTCGGCCGCGGCCAGGGTGGCGTTGCGGTCGCTGAGCCGGTCGAGCGCCTCCAGCCGCAGCAGGATGCCGCCGGAGCCCTCGTTGGTGGCGTCGAACGCGGCCTGCAGCCGGTCGAGCTCCGCCGTCAGCCGGGCCAGCTCCGCCGAGTCGGTGGCGAGCGCGGCGGCGGCGAGGTCGGCGCTGCGCGACTCGGCGTCAGCAGCGGCGTCGGTGGCGGCGTCCAGCTCCGCCCGGGCCGAGGCGACGACGGCGACCTGCGCGTCGGCGGCGGCGCGGGCCTGCACGTAGGCGGTGCCCGTGCCCGCCTCGCCGGTGCCGCAGGTGCCGTCGAGCTCGCACTGGGCGCGGGCCTCGAGGTCGCGCTGGGTGGCCAGGGCGGCGTCGTAGGCCTCCTGCCGGGCGGTCAGGTCGGCCTGGACGGCGGCCAGCGCGGGGTCGGCCTGCCCACCGGTGGCGACGACGTCCTGCGCGACCGCGAGACGCTCCTGCAGCTCGTCCAGGCCGGCGAAGCGCGCGTCGGCCTCCAGCGACTCCCGGTAGGCGTCGGCGGCCTCGGCCTGCATGACGGTGATCTCGGCGTCGATCTCCTTGTGGAACACCTGCAGCGTCAGCGGGGTGGCGACGACGACGCCGAGCACCAGCGCGAGCCCGACCCGCGGGACGGCGAGGGCGAGGTTGCGGGCGAGCGAGGCGTCGTGCGCCATGCCGACCAGCAGCATCCGGTCGAGGTTGACCACGACGGCACCCCAGCCCAGGCCGAGCACCAGCGCGAACGGCCACCACACGCCCAGGGCCATGTGCAGCGCGAACGCCGCCGAGGCGACGGCGAGCCCACCGGTGCTGAGCAGGACCCCGCCGAGCGCTGCGAAGCGCGGCCGCGCGCCGGGCGCCGCCTCGAGCAGGTCGGGCCGCGCGCCACCGAGGACCGCCAGGCGGTCCTGGAGCCGTCGTCGTCCAGCCATGCGAGAGCACTCCCCGGCGACGGGGGTCGAACCGCCGCTCCCCTGCCCCATCGGCAGCCCGGGCGCCGGCCGCGACCTCGTCGTCACACCCGCCACAGGTCACGGAGCGGAACGGTTCGTCTCCGCTCTGGCGTGTCGTTAGTTTCCGTGCCTAAGGTCACGCCCGGCCGGTACCGAGCCGGCTCGTAACCGAGGGAGAACCGCATGCGGAAGACCGTGACCACGGTGGCACTGGCATCGGCGCTGGTGCTGGCCGGAGGAACCGCCGCACAGGCGATCACGGGCAACTTCACCGACGACCACGAGCACGACTACGTCGGCCTCGCCGTCTTCTTCAACCCGGACGGCACGCCGTCCCACCGCTGCTCCGGCAGCCTGCTCACCGACCGCGTCTTCCTGACGGCGGGGCACTGCGTGACCCTGGACGACGAGGGCACCGTGGCCACGAGCGCTCGCGTGTACTTCGAGCAGGACGTCCAGGCCCTGGGCGCCGCCTACCCGACGAGCGGGGGCGTCGTCTCGACCGAGATCTACGACTACGGCTACCGCGGCCTCGACGAGATCCCGGAGTCGAAGGACGCCGGCGTCCTGGTGCTCGACGCGCCGGTGACCGAGACCTACGACATCACCGAGTACGCCTCGCTGGCCACCGCCGGCGCGCTCGACCGGTACACGGCCGCCCACCCGGGCAACTCGGCGACCACGACCATCTCCGGGTACGGGGTGCAGGAGAGCAACGGCAGCCAGACCAAGCGGGTCGCCTACCGGGAGCGGCTCACCGCCGAGAGCTTCATCATCGGGCTGAACGGCACCAACGCCGGCGGCTACAACGTGAAGCTGTCGACCAACCCGGGCGGCGGCCGCGGCGGCACGTGCTTCGGCGACTCCGGTGGCCCGGTGCTCATCGGCGACACGGTCACCGCGGTCAACTCGTTCGTGATGAACGGCGCCTGCGCCGGCACCGGCTTCGGCTACCGGACCGACACCCAGGACGTCATCGACTTCATCCTCGAGAGCGCCGGCGACGAGGCCGGCGAGATCCAGTTCTCGCCCGTCGCCTGACGCAGCGATCCGCTGGAGGCCGTCCCGCCGTGGCAACTCGCTGCGGTGGGTCGGCCTCCGTCGTGCCCGGGCCCTCAGTGGTCGGGCGTCCGGAACCCGCACCGCGGTCCGGACGCCGTGGCGAGCCGGCGGTCGAGGGTCCACAGGGCAGCGTCGAGCTCCTCGGCCAGCGCGACGTAGGCGGCGTCGTAGGCGGTGACGGTCGGGTGCAGCGCCCAGACCCGGTCGCCCAGCGGCTCGTAGGGGAAGACCGTCACCGGCAGCTGCACGAGATCGCGGTGCGCCAGCGCCGCCGCATCCCGACCGAGCCGGCCGGTGAGGACCGCGCGCCGGAGCACGTTCGCCACCTCGACGTACAGGTGCGCCGGCGCCACGAGCGTCTCCCCGCGCAGGCCGTCGCGGGCCCACGTCCCGTCCGCGCCGTCGTCGACGAGCGCGGCGACCACCGCGGAGGAGTCGACGACGGCGGTCACCGGCGGTCGTCGTCGCGGAGCTCGAGGATCTCCCCCGCCGCCAACCGGCTCCCGGTCGCGCGGACCCGGTGCTCGACGCGGTCCCACAGGTCGACGGGGCTCGGCCGCCGGGCCAGCTCGTTCAGCTGGGCGCGGACGTACTCCTGCAGCGACTGACCGGCCCGGGCGGCCCGGGCGGCGAGCTCGTCTCGCGTCTCGTCTGGGACGTCGCGGATGGTCATCGACACGGGCACACATGCAGATTAGCAGCGCCGACATCGATGTGCTGCCGGACTCGATCGAGTGGTACCACTGTGCATACCGATTCGGTACCGTGAGCGCGGTGAGTACCCAGATCGCCGTTCGCCTGCCCGACGAGCTCGTGGCGTTCATCGACCAACTGGTGTCCGAGGGCCGAGCTCCGTCCCGTGCCGCGGTGGTCGGTCAGGCGCTCCGACGCGAGCAGCGTCGTCAGATCGCGGCTCGCGATGCGGCCATCCTGGCCGCGGAGCCCGGAGCTGACGACCTGGACGACCTCGCCGAGTACGCCGCCCGGACGCCGCTCGACGACCTCGACTGATGCGTCCCATCCACCTGGCTCGTCTCGACAGGACCCGCCCCGTCCTCGTGCTGACCCGCGAGCTGGTGCGCCCACACCTGTCACGGGTCACCGTCGCTCCGATCACGAGCAGGATCCGTGGGTTGTCGACCGAGGTCTCCGTGGGCCCGGCCGATGGCCTCGACCACCCGAGCGTCGTCAGCTGCGACAACGTGATCACGGTGCCGACATCGGCGCTGGGTCGACAGATCGGCCGGCTGCGACCGGAGCAGGAGCCTGCTCTCACCGCCGCTCTGCACGCCGCCTTCGACCTCGAGGACCTCCCCGCTCCTCGCTGAGCCGAGGACCCCGACGGCCTCCTGGACGCCGATCGGGGGCGGACCACCACGGCCGACGACATCCCGGATCCGAGGTCGGACGCCGATGCCCGTCGCCGCCTCCCGGGGATGCTGCCGGGCTGAGGGCGGGATGCGCTCCTTGTCCGGCCCGCGCACCGCTGAGCGGCGCTCGCCGGTGCTTCGATGTCGGCATGACCTGCGACGAGGGGCTCCCGCGCGTCGTCAGCTCCACCCGCGAGATCGCGGCCAGTGCCGAGCGCGTCTTCGAGCTCATCGCCGACCCGGCCCAGCAACCGCGCTGGGACGGCAACGACAACCTGGCCGAGGCGGCCGGCGGCCAACGCGTCCGGGCCGTGGGCGACGTGTTCACCACGACGCTCACCCGAGGCAACGTGCGGGAGAACCACGTGGTCGAGTTCGAGGAGGGCCGGCTCATCGCGTGGCGGCCGGCGGAGCCGGGTCAGGCACCGCCGGGACACCTCTGGCGGTGGGAGCTGGAACCGATGGACGCCTCACGCACGCTGGTCACGCACACGTACGACTGGTCCCGGCTGACCGACGAGCAGCGTCTCCCGCGTGCGCGGGCGACCACGCCCGACCGGCTGCGCGCCTCGATCGACCGGCTGGCCGCCCTCGCCGAAGGTGGGTGACGTCTCCACACCCGTCGACCCATGACGGCGTCGCGGTGTGGCGTGGTCGCCGCGCCGCGCTACGACACAGGCACGTCGTCCGGCACGCCCGGCCGGAAGGTCCGGTCGGCAAAGGCGCCCACCGCTCGAGTGGCGACCACGTCGAACCCCCCGCCGATGACGCCGCCGACCACGGGGACGCCCTTGGCAAGCGTCAGGGCAGCCCTCTTCGTCCCGAACTTCGCGACCAGCGCGAACCCGGCACGCTTGTTGATCTCCCGGATCACCGTGACCGGGATCCGCTTGATCAGCGCCGTGCTCATCTTGGTCCCGACGGTCACGCCGGCACGCTTGAGGACCTCCGTCCCCGCGTTGCCGAGCAGGCACAACAGGACGGCCGACCGCATCTGCTCGCCGTTCAGGTCGTGCCCGTGGACGGCGGCGATCGACGCCGCCAAGTGGGCCTGGACGAGGTAGGAGGCCCCCACGTTGGCGGGCAGGGCGACGGGCAGCGTGACGAGACCACCGACGTTGGTCACGAAGCCCTGGGCGCCGGCCAGCGCGCAGTGGTTGCGGACGAGCGCACTCACGGCCTGCTCCGGCGTGCGACCCTCGAGCGCCTCACGGGCGGACTCGGCCGCGGGCTTGAACGGTCCGAAGCCGTCGATCCCGGTCCGCAGCAGCCGCTCGACGAGCTCCTGCCCCGCCCTGGCCACGACCGACTGCTCGTCGAGGTCGTCGACGTCGGCCGGGGGCTGCTGCTCGCCCTTCCTGAGGAAGCCGGGGACGCCGGCCCACGACGTCCACCCGGACGGTTCGTCCCTCGTGGCGACCGCGGTCGGGCCCGACCCGGTGGCCGGACCGGTCAGCTCGACGTCGGCCGTGTAGGCGGCGTGGTCGCTCAGGTTGCTGCCGTCGGACCGGGTGAGGCGGTGCGTCTCCGCCGAGGCGGCGGTGAAGTGCTCGCTGACGGCGAGGTGGTCGATCGAGCGCATGTGACCGTTGCGGTGTTCGGCGTCCACGGTGAGCGCGACCAGCCCGAGCGACGCGAACGCCGACTGCAGCGCGGTCATGCCCTCCACCGTGCCCCCGTAGACCGGGCGCCGGAGTGCCTGGTTGAAGTCCCCGCCCCACACGAGCGGCTCGTCCTCACGGCGTTCGGTGCGGATGCGCTCGACGTGGTGCTGCAGCACGGAGTGGAACTGCGCGATCTGGCCCTCCGGGAGGCCGTACCAGTACTGCTCCGCGCCTCTCCACGGCAGGACCGAGCAGGCGACCAGGACGTCCCGACCGTCGACCTGCACCCGGGCCAGCACGAGGCCCTCCTCGCCGGGGTGCTCGCCCTGGGACGGGAGCGTGGTCAGCGGCAGCGACGTCTCGACGCCGGCCCAGCGCTTCGGCGCGTCCGGGTCGAAGCTGCGCGGACGCGACACGGCGAAGGTCCCGCCTCGCGGGTCCCAGTCCCGGTGCACCTCCGTGAGCAGCCACAGATCGGCCTTCAGCTCGTCGAGCCGGGCGGCGACCTCCTGCCCCTTCTCCGACGTCGAACTGGGGCAGCGATCCAGGTTCCAGGTGCCGATGCGCACGGTGCTCCTCACGGACGGGTCGAGGTCCGGGACACCTTGACCCCTCGCAGTTCCGGAACAGCGGCACCACGCGAGCAGCGAGCCCTGCACGTGCACCACGAGGCCCGGGAGTCACGCGCCGCACCACCAGGTCGGGGCGGCCGGCGCGGGTCCCACTCGGGCTCAAGTGCCGGTCAAGAAGCGCGGCCGAGCCTGGGTGCGACCGCCCACCGCACCCAGGAGCCCGCCATGCGCTCACCCCGCCTCGGCGCCGTCGCGCTGCTCGGCACCGCCGTCCTCGCGGCCGGCTGCTCGTCCGCCGTCGCCGGTGCCGCCCGGGTCGAGCCGACGGCCGCCGGCCCGTTCACCGAGGAGGTCGGTCGGGTCGACGTCGACGCCGCGACCGACGACCTGCTGCAGGTCCTCGACCTCGCAGCTAGCCCCGACGGCGGCTTCGTCGCGCTGCTCACCAGCGAGGACCCCACCCTCCCGGCCAGCGCCTTCCTCGAGCTCGTCCCCGGCGACGGCGGCCTCACCGCCGGCGCTGTCACCGAGGGCCCGCCCCTCGTCAGCGACGGCGAGGTGTGGGTGGCGCCCGACGGCACGGCGATCGCGATGGCGCCGGTCCTGTTGCACCCCGGCGATCCCGGCTGGGCCGCCGACCCCTACGGCTCGGACCTCGTCCTGACCGTCCTCGAGCCCGGGGCCGACGAGCCGCGGGTCGTCCCCGTCGCGGCCGACCCGGAACTCGGCACGCCCGACCTCGGCACCGCCGTCCTCTCCCCCGACGGCACCACGCTGTCCGCGGTCCTGCAGTGGCGCGTCGACGGCGTCTTCGCCAGCCGCCTGGCGACGGTCGACGTCGCCACCGGGGACGTACTCGCCAGCGCGCCGCTGCGGGTGGACGCCGGCGGCTGGGCGACCGAGGTGGCGGCCGCGCCGCACCAGGACGGCGGACTGGCGGCGCTGGTGACCGTGCGCAACCACGAGGACGGCGACGCCGACGACGTCGTCCTGGCGCGCTACGACACCGACCTGCAGCCGGTCGGCGAGCCGGTGGTGCTGGTCGGCGAGGAGGTGGGCACCGGTCACGCGCTCGCGGTGCTGGCCGACGGGACCGTCCTCGCCTCGGTCTACGCCGGCGGGTACGAGACCGGCCAGGCCCTCCTGCTCACCGTGCGGGACGGCGTCGTCGGGACGAGCACGGTCCTGCCCGGGCCGGCGCCCGACCTCGCCGTCGAGCCGGGCGAGGGGCACGTGCACCTGTCCCACGGGCGGCCGGGGAGCCCCGTCGGCGTGGCCACCGTGGACCTCGCCACCGGGCAGGTCGTCGCCGACGTCCCGGTGTGCGCGGACGGGACCCCGGCCCCGGTCGCCCTCGCCGCGGACGGCCGGACCCTCGCCTCCGGCGCGGGCTGCTGGGACGAGGACGACCACCTGGACCCCGCCGTCCTGGTCGGCTGAAGCGGGGTCCACGTGATCGCCAAGTGGGCGGCAAGCCGCGCGGCCGAGGGTGCGGAGGACCCCACAGCCCAAGAGGCCTCCCCATGCGCCCGACCCGGCTCGGCACCGCCGCGCTGCTCAGCTCCGTCCTCGTGGCGGGCTGCTCGTCCACCGTCGCCGGCTCCGCGCTGCCGGCCGGCGCCGGGCCGTTCACCGAGGTCCTCGACCGGATCGACCTCGCCGACGTCGACGACCAGCTCGACCTCTACGACGTCGCCGCCACCCCCGACGGCTCGTTCGTCGCCCTGCTCACCGGCAACCTCGGCACCGCCAACCGCCAGGGCGGCGCGCTGGTCGAGCTGGTGCCCGGCGACGACGGCCTGACCGTCGGCGCCGTCGTCGAGGGCGCGCCCTACGCCGGGGACGGCGCCGGCGGCGAGCTGTACGTCGCCGACGACGGCACCGTCGTCGCCGTGGGACCCGTTCTCGCCGGTGACGGCAGCGACGACGAGGACCGGGACCTCGCGCTCACCGTCCTCGAGCCCGGCGCCGGGCAGGCCGACGTCCTCCGCGTCGCCGCCGATCCCGACCTCGGCACGCCCGACGAGGCCACCGGCGCCCTCTCCCCTGACGGCGGCACCTTCTACGCGAGCCTGCGGTGGGAGACCCGGGAGGACACGTACGTCAACCGCGTCGCCGTGATCGACGTCGCCACCGGCGCGGTGCTGGCGAGCGACCAGGTGCGCGTGCCGACCGACGGCGTGGCGGTCGTCGACGAGATGGCGGTGCTGCCCGACGGCGGGGTGCTGGCGCTCGTGCAGAACACCGGCGACAGCGCGGGCGAGGTGTCCGGCGCGCAGCTGGTCGAGTACGACGCCGAGATGGAGCTGGTCGGCGAGCCGGTCGAGGTGGTGCCCGACGCGTCCTACGACCTCGGCTACACCCTCGACGTCCTCCCCGACGGCACCGCAGTGGTCACGGTCGTCGTCGGGGACGACGGCGACGACTTCCGCCTGGTGACCGTCCGGGACGGCGCGGTGCAGGACAGCGCCGCGATCCCGGGCAAGCCGTGGGACGTCGCCGTCGACGCCGCCGGGCGCCACGCGTACGTGAACCACACGCGGGCGGAGAACGGGGGCGCCGTCGCCACGGTCGACCTGGCGACCGGCGAGGTGGTCGCCGGCGTCGTGCTCTGCGAGGAGCTCGGCACCGGGTCCGACCTCGCGCTGGCCGCCGACGACAGCCGCCTGGCCGCGAGCGCCGCCTGCCCCGGAGTGGACTCCGGGAGCCCGCTGTACCTGCTCGGCTGACAGCCCGGCGCGGAGTGATCCGCAAGGGGCCCGCAAGCGCGCCCGCCCAGTGTTGCCCGCACCAGCCCCCGCACCCCAGGAGCACCGACCCATGCGCCCGTCCCGGCTCCGCGCCACCCTGCTCGGTTCCGCCGTCCTCGTGGCCGGCTGCTCGTCCGCCGTCGCCGGCACCGCCGCGCCGACCGGCGGCGGACCGCTGACCGAGGAGGTCGGGCGGGTGCAGGTCGACGCCCAGGTGGAGCGCGACGTGCGCCTCACCGACATCGCCGCGACGCCCGGCGGCGGCTTCGTCGCCCTGCTCACCGGCGATCTGGGCGCCCCGCCGCGCAGCGTGCTCGTCGAGCTCGTCCCCGGCGACGGCGGCCTGACCGTGGGCCGCACGATCCAGGGCGCGCCGTTCGCCGACCTCGGCGAGGTGCACGTGGCGCCCAACGGCACGGTGGTCGCCCTGGCACCCGTGCTGCCCGAGCGCGGGGACGCCGGCAGTGGCGACGGCGGCCGCGAGCAGGACCTCGCCCTGGCTCTGTTCGCGCCGGGCGCCGACCGGCCGGAGGTGGTGCGCGTCGCGGCCGACGCCGAGCTCGGCACGCCCGACACCGGCAGCGGGGTCCTCTCCCCCGACGGCGCGACGCTGTCCGCGAGCCTGCAGTGGTACGTCGACGGGGGCACGGTCAACCGGCTGGCGACCATCGACGTCGCCAGCGGGGAGGTGCTCGCGTCGGCCGGGCTGCAGGTGGCGACGCCCGGGCAGGCGGTGGCGGGGGACGTCGCGCTGCGCCCGGACGGCGGGCTGGCGGCGCTGGTGAGCGTCGACCGCGACGCCGAGGGCAGCGTGGACGGCGTCGTGCTGGCCTCGTACGACGCCGAGCTGCGGCCGGTCGGCGCGCCGGTGGAACTGGTCGAGCAGGAGGACAGCACCGGCTACGCGCTGCAGGTGCTGGCCGACGGGGCCGTGCTGGTGTCGGTGCTCGCCGGCGACCGGGAGACCGGGTCGGCGCAGCTGGTGACGGTGCGGGACGGCGTCGTCGGGCCGACCACGACGCTGCCCGGGCCGGCGATCGACCTGGTGGTCGGGCCCGGCGAGGAACACGTGTACGTGCAGCACGACACGACGGGGGACGGGGTGGCCCTGTCGACGGTCGACCTCGCCACCTCCGAGACGGTGGCCGAGCTGCTGCTGTGCGACGACGGCATCCCGGCGCCGGTCGCGCTGGCCGCCGACGGCAGCGCGCTGGCCGCCGGCGTGGCGTGCCTGGACGGGCGGGAGTACCAGGACCTGGCCGTCCTGCTCGGCTGAGCCGCCGGCGCCCGGGCGGGTCAGGACGCCAGCAGCCGGTGGACCTGCTGGATGGCGATCGAGCCCTCCCCGACGGCGGAGGCCACGCGCTTCACCGACCCGTGCCGCACGTCCCCGGCTGCGAGCACGCCCGGGATGCTGGTCTCCAGGGGGAACGGACGGCGCCCGAACGCCCGGACGGCGTCGTCGCTGAGGTCCCCGCCGGTGAGGACGAAGCCGCCGTCGTCCTGCTCGATCCTCGGCGGCAGCCACTCCGTGTGCGGGATGGCGCCGATCATCAGGAAGAGGGCGGCGGCGCCGACCTTGCGCTCCTCGCCGTTCCTCCGGTCGCGCAGCACCAGGTGCTCCAGCTGCCCGCCACCCCCGCCGTCGACGACCTCGGTGCCGGTCCGGACGTCGATGTTCGGCGTCTCCTCGATCTGGCGGACCAGGTAGCGCGACATCCCGGCGTCGAGGGACGCCGCCCGCACCACGAGCGTCACGCAGCGGGCGTACCGGGCCAGGTGGACGGCGGCCTGGCCCGCGGAGTTCGCGCCCCCGACGACGAAGACGTCCCTGCCCGCGACGCGCGGTGCCTCCGAGGCGGCGGCGCCGTAGTACACCCCGGCGCCGCGGAGCGCCTCGAGGGGCTCGACGCCGAGCCGGCGGTAGCTCGCCCCCGTCGACAGGACGACCGCGCGGGCGACCACGACGCCGCCGGTGTTCAGCCGGACGACGACGCCGTCGCGCTCGGCCTCCAGGCTCGTGGCGCGCTGCATGAACGCGAAGCGGGCGCCGAAGACCCACGCCTGCTGGTAGGCCCGGCGGGCGAGGTCCGCGCCGCTGATGCCGCGGGGGAAGCCGAGGTAGTTGCGGATCGCCGAGCTCGACGTGGCCTGCCCGCCGAGGCCGCCGGAGTCGATGACCAGCGTGCGCAGCCCCTCGGAGGCTCCGTAGACGGCCGCGGACAGGCCGGCGGGGCCGCCGCCGACGACCACGAGGTCGTACTCCGTGCGGTCGGGGGTGACCGCGGTGCCCGACGCCCGCGCGATGTCCACGTCGCTGGGGTCCTCGAGGATGTGGCCGTTGGGCATGACCATGAGCGGGAACCGCCGCTCACCCGCCTCCGCGAGGCGGGCGCGTCCCTCCGCGGAGCCGGCGAGCAGGAACCGGTGCGGCATGGCGCAGCGCTCGAGGACCTCGCGCATCTCGTAGGCCCGGCCCGACCAGCTCTCCCCGATGACGTCGATGGTGTACGGGGTCCGGCGCTGCGAGTCGGCCCAGCGCAGCAGGAAGCTCGACACCGCCTGGTGGAACTGCTCGTCCGGCGGCTCTGCGGGCCGGAGGGCGTAGTGGTCCATGCGGCCGCCGGCGATGGCCTCGAAGATCGCGTCGCCGGCGTCCGGGTTGCCCATGCGGCCGTAGGCGATGAGCAGGACGCGCTGGGCGTGCGGGAAGAGGGAGCGCACCTGCGCCAGCAGGTCGGTCCCGGGTGCGCCGGCGAGCCGCTCGCCCGCCAGGACCAGGGCGACCTGCTCGCCGGCGGCCGCGAGCTCCTCCAGCCTGCCCAGCGCCTCGCGCGGCGAGTCCAGGCAGCAGATGCGGTAGTCGCGCTGGTACCGGTTGCGCAGTTCCCGCTCGACGTCGCGGAGCAGGGCGGGGGCGTCGTCGACCGCGACGATCAGCGGGGCGCTCATGTCGTGCTCCCACACATGTGCCCGAACGGTAGGAGCGGGCGCCCGGTGGGACCAGGCGCGAAGGTCCCTGGTGACGCAGCAGGTCGTCCCGCTCGACCGAACGTCACCGCGGATGCAGGATCGGGCATGGGCCCGAGCGGGAACCGTCCGATCCTGCTGCTGGACGTCGACGGCGTGCTCAACACGCCCCGCCGGGAGCTGCCCGAGGGCTGGCGGCGGGGCACGTTCAACGGCTACGTGCTGTCGTGGGACCCGACCGTGACGGCGCGGCTGCGGGAGCTGCACGAGTCGGGCCGGGTGGAGATCCAGTGGCTGACCACCTGGACCACCGACGCGGACCGGCTGCTGGCCGAGCCGATGGGGCTGCCGCGGGGGCTGCGGACCCACGCCCGCGCCGACTCCGCGCCGACCGGCTTCCTCGGCGTGTTCGGCGGCGCGTCGGGCTGGTGGAAGCTGGAGATCGCGCGTGAGGTCGCTTCGTCGGAGCCGGATCGGCGGATCGTGTGGATCGACGACGACCTCGCCGAGCAGGCCGAGGACACCGGCGACTGGCTGGCCGCGAACCCGCACGTGCTGGTGGTCGCCCCGGACCTCTACGTCGGCCTCACCCACGAGCAACTCGACGAGATAGAGGCGTGGCTCTGATGCCGCGGCACCGTCGCCGTCCTGCTCACGGCGACGATCAGGCCGGCCGCTCCTCCGGCCGCCCGTGCCGGACGACGACGGTCGGCGCACCCGCCGGGAAGTAGGCCTCCCGGCGCCGCGCCAGCCGATCGAGCTCCCAGGTCCACGGCACGCGCGCGGCCTTGCGGGTGTTGTGGCGCGGGCACAGCGCCTGCCCGTTCGCGACGCTGGTCGACCCGCCTCGGCTGTGCGGGTGCACGTGGTCGGCCTGCAGGTCTTCCGTGGCCTGGCACCGACCGCCGAGCCAGGAGTGGTGCTCGCAGCGGTGACCGGCGCGCTCCACGATCACCCGCTTGTCCGCCCGCAGGAAGCACCGCTGCGGGTCGCGACGGCGACGCCCGTGCACGAGGCCCGGGATCCTCCGGAGCACGGCACCGACGACGAGGAAAGCGAGCAGCGGCCCGAGCCACGGCGTCGACTCGATCTGATCGACGAGGCCGTCGACAACGTCCGCGACGAGCCCCGATGGATCGACTCCCGGGCCGCTCACGGACTCCGGGGGCGACAGGTCATCCACGACCCCACACTCGGCCGCCCACCGCAGGACCTCGAGTGGGCGGCTCTTGTTCCCGCCCGCCCAGGTGAAGAACGCCAGCCGACCGGGCGGTCCGAGGTCAGGAGCCTGACGTGAGCCGGCGCACGACCGCCTCGCCGCCGACACGGCGGATGAACTCCAGGTCGCCGCAGACGACGAGCAGGTCCCGGGCCCGCGACAGGCCGACGTAGAGCATCTCCCGGGCCCGGGCCTCGTCGCGGAAGCCGTTGACCGCGAGGACGACGGCCGGCCGCTCGAGGCCCTTGAACCCGAGGACGTGCCCGTAGAACAGGTCGTCGCCCTCCCAGAACGTCTTCCAGTAGGCGTCCTGCCCGTCCCGCTGGCGCTCGACCTGCACCGGGTGCCGGTGAAAGGTCGTCAGCAGCGCGACCGCCTCGTGCGGCCAGCCCTCCTCCAGCAGCGCGTCGGCGGCGTCGTCGGCCGCACCGACGGCGTCCTCGCTCGCACACGGGACGAAACGGACGGGCACGCCGTTGCCGCCGCGGTTGCGCATCTGGGTCGGCGTCAGGCTGCTGAACGTCCCGGCGATCTGCTTGGTGTTCCGCAGGTTCTCGTTGAGGTTGATCGGCGTCAGCGCCACGGTCGGCCGGCCCTGCCGGGCGAACACCCGCTGCCCCTCGTCGGCGAAGACGTAGAGCTGACCCTCCTCCGGCGAGCGCAGCGCCGCCACGACGGCCGGCCACCAGCTCTCGGCAAAGTCCTGCGCCTCGTCGATGACGACGGCGTCGAAGCGCTCCTCCTCGGGGAGCGCTCCGGCAAGGCTGACCATCTGCTCGGGGAGGCGGTGCTCCCAGTAGCCGCTGTCGTCGTCGGTGCCCGCGGGCACGCCCCAGTCGATACCGAGGCCGTGGAAGGTGCCGACGTAGGCCGGGCGCTCCCTCGGCCGCCAGGTGGCCACCCGCCGGCGGAGGAACTCGGCCAGCCCCCGCGAGTAGCACATGACGGCGACCCGCTCCCCCGCGACGGCGAGACGCCGGGCCTTCTCCAGCGCAAGCCAGGTCTTGCCCGAGCCGGCACCACCGCGGATCTCGACTCGCCGGTTGCCCTCCAGCAGGTCGAGCACGCGCGCCTGGTCGCGGGTGAGCAGGTCGCACTCGGCCTCGCGCTCGTGCAGCTGGGCGAGCAGGTCCTGCTGCGGGATGCCGACCCCGGCCAGGCAGTCGACGAACACCTCGACGTCCTCGGCGGTCGGGGGCTCGATATCCGTCTCGCACCGCCGCAGCGCGGACGCGACGCGGGCGGCGGCCTCCGCCAGGTCGGTGCGGTCGATGACCATCCACCGCGGCGCGTCGGGCGCGGCGAAGCCGTCGGGGACGACGGTCGCGGGCAGCGCGACCAGGTGGACCATCCGCGGGTCGCCGGCCCGCCACCGCCGGTCCTGCCGCAGGTACTCGCGCAGCAGGTACTTGCAGCGCACCGCCTGGTCCACCGGGTGGATGCGCCGGTCCACACCGTTGCTCGACTGGCGCCACTCGGCACCCTGCAGGGAGACGCTGCCGCCCTTGACCTCGATGACGGCGATCCCGAAGCCCGGCCAGGCGACGATCACGTCGGCCTCGCGGTCCTCGCGGCGGTCGCTGAACCGCTGGCCGCACACCATGACGGCGTCGTCGGGCAGCTGGTCCCGGAGCGCCTCGGCGAACTCCCGCTCCGCGTGCGACTCGAAGACCGGCTCGACCGGGAAGACCCGCGCCGTCATGTGCACCCCCGTGGTGTCGGCCTGGCATCGAGGGTGACAGCACCGTCCGGCGCAGCGGGACACGTACCACCCGTGTCGCCGGCGGACGTCCCGCGAGGTCCCAGGCGTCTCACGAGCGCGGCCGCCTGCCCGACTGACTGCCCTTCGCGGTGCCGCCGGCCGAACGCGCGAGGGCACGGTCGAGGTGCGCCCTCGTGCGCCGGCGGGTGACCTTCTGCTGCAGGGCCGCGTCAGGCACGTGCACGTGCCACGACCGCGCGGAGACCTGCTCCACCCGGACCGCCGGGTCCTCCTCACCGAAGGCCTGCGCGTCCGCGGGGTCGAGGACGATCGAGATGCGGTGCGCGTGCACGTAGGCCGCGACCGGCCGGTCCTCGGCGGGGTGCAACGCCAGGTAGCTCGGGCGGTCGGTGGCGACCAGGCGGGTACGCGACGCCACCTTGGTCAGGAGGTTCCGCAGGGAGGGCCGGACACCGTGCCGCTCGAACAGGCCGGCCCACTCCGCCGGGGACGGCGTCAGCCAGCGGGACGGCGTCCGGGTCGGCCGGGTCGGCCGCACTCCCACGAGCGCGGTCTCGGACGCAGCGGCTCCGCTCTGTCGGTAGAGGCGGGCCGGTGCGCCCATGAGGCCGTCCCGCCGGTCCGCCGTCGTCCCCTCCCCCTGCTCGATGAACCCCCCCTGGGTCATGTACCGGCGGAAGGTGTCGATGGACGGCCGCTGCGCGCCCGGCTCAGGCGCGCCGGCGACGGCGCTGTGCAGGTCGTACAGCTCCCGGATGGAGAAGTCCTCACCGAGCAGGCGCGCCGGGTCCGGTCGCACCGCGTACTCGCGGCGGAGATGGTCGACGGCCGCGCGGACGATCGCCGGGTGGTCGACGAACGTCAGCCCGCGGACGTCGTCGACCGGCCGCAGACGGACCTCGCCGCTCAGCACCGGTTCAAGACGGCTCCTCGGGACGACGGCGAGGTGCGCCACCGACAGGACCCAGCCGCGCGGATCGCGCTCCGGCTCGTCGAAGACGCGCAACTGCTCGATGTGCACCCCGCGGAGGGCGCCCTCCTCGATCCCGGCCTTGGTGGCCAGTGACCGCCGGACCGCCGCCTCCAACGTCTCCCCGGGGTGGAGGAAGGTACCGGGCAGCGCCCACTCGCCGTCGTCCTCGCGCAGGTGCTGCAGCACCTCCAGTCGCTGCTGGGCACGGTCGACGGTGAGCACTGCGGTGTCGACGGCGATCGACGGGCGCGGGTAGTCCTCCAGCGTCCGTCCCGAGCTGTCGCGGTACGCGGAGCGCCTCCCGTTGACCATGGGGACAGGATAGCGCTGTCTTGCGCTAAGTCTCGGGATCCACAGCCGACCTCAGGTGACGAGCCCGCTCTACATCCAGCAGTTGTGCGCGGAACTGTCAGACCCCCGCTCTACCGTGACACGTGGAGACACCGCTCGACCGACTTCTCGCAGTTCTGAGTCATCGGAGGACGACATGACCACTTCCCTGGACACTGGGATCCACTGCGGACAGGTCGAGGTGCGCGGCGCACTCTCGATCGCCCCCCTCTTCAGCGACTGGCCGTCCGCGCCGCGCGGCTACTCGAGCGGCACGGATGCGTCGGTCGAGGTCTCGGAGCTGCCGACGCCCCGGATCGACCGGCTGCTCGTGCACAACCGGGGCACCCGGCCCGCGCTCCTCGTCGAGGGGGAGCTCATGGAGGGCGGCGCCCAGCACCGCGTCCTCACCGAGACGCTGCTCGTCCCGCCGGGCCAGGTGGTGCCCGTGTCCAGCCGGTGCGTCGAGGCGGGCCGCTGGCACACGGACCTCTCGGCGCACCGGCGGCGCACTCGCCGGGCGCCCCTGGCCGTGCAGGCCGCGACGCGGAGGGACGACGCCCAGGACGAGGTCTGGGCCCAGGTCTCTCGCTACGAGGCCGTCGCGGGCCCCTCGGCCACCGAGTCGCTGCCCGAGCGGCTCGACCGGGTGGAGGCCGCGACTCGCGACCTGACCGCCGGACTCCGCCCCCTGGCCGGCCAGCGCGGCGTCGTCATCGGCATCGGTGCCCGCCCCGCCGCCCTGCACCTGTTCGACAGCAGGACGACCCTCCTCGACACCTGGGACGCGCTGCTGCAGGCTGCGGCGCTCGACGCCGTCGGGACACCGCCGGTCCGGATGCCCGCTGCCCGTGCCCGGGCCCTCGCGGAGCGGGTCGAACGGACGCCGCTGCGCGAGGTCCCGACGCCCGGGCTGGGGCGCCGGCTCGAGGGCGGGTCCCGGGTCCGCGTCGACGCCCTGCACTGGAACGACCGCACCGTCGCTCTGACCGCTCTCGTCCTGGAGGCCTGAGATGACCGCTCCCCTCTCCCGCCGGCACCGTGTCGCCGGCGCCCTCGTCGGCTCGACTGTCGGCGATGCTCTCGGCGCGCCGTTCGAGTTCGGTCGGCCCCACGCGTTCTCGACGCGCTTTCCCGTGCCCGCCCGCGGCGCGGCGACGGAGATGTGCGGCGGTGGGTCGCTCGGATGGGAGCCCGGCGAGTTCACCGACGACACCCAGATGGCGCTGCTCGTCGCCACCTCGCTGGTCGACCACGGCGGGCTCGACGAGGCCGACGTCTTCGACCGGTTCCGCGCCTGGGCCGCGGCCGGCCCGCCGGACGTCGGCATCCAGACCCGGGCCGTCCTCGACTCGGGTCTGCCGTGGGACCAGGCCGCGGCGACGCACTTCGCGCGGACCGGTCGCGCGGCCGGCAACGGGTCGCTCATGCGGACGACGCCGGCGGCCATCTGGTTCTCCCGGTTCGGCACGGAGGCCACCGTGGACGCCGCCCGGCGCATCTCGGCACTGACGCACGGCGACCCGTCGGCCGGCGAGGGCTGCGCCGTGTTCCACGAGCTCATGCGCGTGGCGCTGAGGGGCGGTGATCCGCTGGCCGCCGTCCCCGACGCCCTGGAGCTGGTCGCGGAGGAGCACCGCGGCAGGTGGTCCGCCGTCCTCGCGGAGGACTGGACGCCGCGGAAGGCGACCGAGTCCAACGGCGCCGTGTGGCCGACCCTCGGCCAGGCGCTCTGGGCGCTCCGGCACGGCAAGGACTTCGCCGAGGTCATGCGGCTGGTCATCGACCTCGGCGGCGACACCGACACCGTGGCGTGCGTCGCCGGTGGCCTCGCCGGGGCCGTGTACGGGATCACCGGCATCCCGGCGCGCTGGGCGACGGTCGTGCACGGCACCGTCCCCGGCCACGGAGACAGAGTGTGGCGGCCGGCCGGGCTGCAGGAGCTGGCCGCGGCCCTCGACGGCGGCCCGCTGGTCACGTTCGACCCGGGCCCCACACAGCGGCTCGGCCCGACCGAGGTCGAGGCCGGCCTCTGGGCCGCCGACCTGGACGGCGCCCGGTACGCCGACGAGGACTTCGCTGTCGTCTCGCTCTGCCGGCTCGGCGAGCCCTTCCCCCACAAGGTGAACCGGATGGTCCACCTGACCGACGACGACCAGAATCCCGGCCTCGACGGCCTGCTGGACGACGTCCTCGGCGACATGGTCGCGCTGCGCGAGGAGGGGCACCGCGTCCTCGTGCACTGCCACGGCGGGGCGTCGCGCACCGGGTTCATCCTGCGCGCCTGGCTGATCCGCGAGAACGGCATGGGCGTCGAGGAGGCCACGGCGTACGTCCGCGAGCGCTGGCCGCACCTCGGCCTGTGGAACGAGAGCTTCACCGCGGCGCTGCACCGGCTGGTCGACCGCCGCGACCGCCGTACCGACGAGGAGGACGCGTGAGCACGCTGCAGGAGCACCTCGACGACCTGGCCCCCGCCGCGGTGATCAGGGCGCTCGCCCTGGCGATCGCAGGCCAGCGGTCCGTCGACGCCGGCCGGCGTGACGACTACGTCAGCCTGGCCCCACCACTGTCGGAGATCGCCGTCTACCTGCACCGCAACCGCGTCTCCATCGCGTTGCCGCCCGAGAAAGCGGGCACCGCCGCACTGCAGATCGAGGGCGCGACGCTCCAGGACAGGGAGTCGACCGTCTACCTGCGTGTCAGCGCTGACGTCCTGGCCGCGCATCCGAGCGAGGTGACCGGCTGGGCGCTCGCTTCCTACGACTGGAAGGCCGCGGGGCCGATGTCGAGTCACAGCGGCAGCGCGAGGTCGGCGTCGCGGCGGCCGGAGAAGATCTGTCCCGTCCACCACTACCCGCTCTCCCCGAGCGGCGTGTGCTTCTCGTGCGCCTGAGCGCCGTGGACGTGGGCCAGGTGGCCGGTGGTCGTCGGCGGGACCGCGCACTGCACGTGGACGTGATCGGCCGTCACCCGTGTGCCGGATACCGATGACATGGGGAGCGTGCGCTACTGGCCACCGGACGTGATCGGGCAGCCCAGGGCGACGACCCCGACAGCCAGACGGCCGCCATCCGGGCGGCTCCACGAACGACGACGAAGTGGCGACGGTCGACACGGCCGTGGCCGAGCGATGAGAGGACGAGACGGATGACGACGATCGAGGAACGCAAGACCATGGGCAGCGGCCCGCTGTCGACCCGGTACGACGAGGCTCTGGCGTACGCAGCGGAGCACCATCGCAAGCAGCTGCGCAAGGGCTCGCGGGTGCCCTACATGACGCACCTGATGAGCGTCAGTGCGCTCGTGCTCGAGCACGGCGGCACCGAGGACCAGGCGATCGCCGGGCTGCTGCACGACGCCGTCGAGGACGCGCCGAAGGGCACTGGCGGCACGGTCCTGGCCGAGATCCGTGAGCGCTTCGGCGACGACGTCGCCGAGATCGTGCGGGCGTGCTCGGACGGGCTGGACGCCGACGGCAACCGCAGCGGGACGTGGGCGGAGCGCAAGGAGCCGTACGTCGCCGGGCTGAGCACCAAGCCCCTCGACGCCCTGCTGGTGACCGCGGCGGACAAGACGCACAACGGGCTCTGCATCGCCGCCGACGTCCGCCGCTACGGGCAGGACTTCTGGTCGACCTTCAACGCCTCCCGCGAGGAGTTGCTCTGGTACTACACGAGCGTCGAGCGGGCGGTCGCGCAGCGGCTGCCGAGTCACTCGATCACCGCGGCCCTGCGGCGGGCGGTCGATGAGCTGCTGGCTGCGGCCGGAGTCGACCGCGGGGACGTGCCGACGGAGCTACCGACCCGTCGCCCCTGACAGACCGCACCTCACCCACTCGGGCGACGCTCCGAGCGTGGACGCGGAGAGCTGTCGCCCTTGTCACACCCTTGTGATCATCTCCGGACCCCAGCGTCTCGGAGGAGGACACATGGCCCGGTCGATCGGGGAGTGGTACGCCGACCACGCGCGGCAGCTACCCGACGACGTCCCCGACGACGAGGTCGTCGAATGGCAGGCCCCCTGGGACCTCCAGTCGTCGGGGCTGTTGACCACCCGGTCGGTTCGCCGCGACGCGGGGCTTGGCGCCAAGACGGCCCGGACGTCGAGATCCCGGGCTCGCGATGGCCGGAGCGCCGCCGCCGGAAGGACTGGACAGGGTGGCGGAACGGCATCGGCGCGGAGCACCTCGGTCTCGGTCCACAAGTCGGTGCGCAAGAAGATCCTGGCCGCCGCTCGCGTCGATCCCCGGGCAGATGTCGCGAGCCTCGCAGGCTCGCTCACGAGGGCCGGAACTCCGGTCTCCCCGTCCCAGGTCGCGGCCGTCCTGGGGCGGCCCCTCGCGTCAGCCCGCACCCGTAGGCGCGCGCCCGACACGAGCCGGGTCACTCGGAAGCTGGCGTCGGAGATCCGCCGTGCTGCACACGCCAACCCGACGATGGGTCACAGGAGACTCGCCGCTCTCCTGCAGGCGCGTGGGGTCGACGTCGACAAGGCCCAGGTCGCCGAAGTGCTGACTCGCCGTGGGCGGTCGCATACACGGGACGGACGTGTTGCCAAGAGCACGAAGCCAGCTCTGGTGATCAAGGTGACCGCGGCCGCACAGACAAGCCGGACCGTGCACGAGACGCCTCTGTGCCAATCCTGTGGGATGCGGCCCAGCGTCATGGGGCTCTGCCGCTGCTCATGAGCGCCCCTTCGATCCCGCGGCATGAGACCAGGCAGGCGTCACTGGCAGTCACGGCAGCCGTGCGTCACCGCCAATGCAAGCCAGAACCGACGGTCGAGGAGGCGCTGACTTGAATCCCACGCCGGCAGTGATGGATGTCCGGAAGGCACGGGGGCTGATACTGGGCTTGGTCCTCGGGGACTCACTCGGAGGACTCAGAGGGCAGGTGCCGGTCGGGACCTCGCCGTTGCCCAGCACGGTGGCCGGCCAGCTCACCTGCACGACCGTCGAAGGTCTGATCCGTGCGCTAATCCGTGGCCGCGCCAAGGGCGTCTGCAATCCCGTCGCCGTCGTCTGGCACTCATTGGTCCGGTGGGCCTGGAGGCAAGGCGTACTCCCGGACGGGGCCGCCGCCCCATGGCGCTCAGGGGCACCTACCTGGCCGGATGGCCTGCTTTCCGAGGTGCCCGTGATGGGTGAGCGCAGAGGCTCGGCGCCCGCAACCATCGCTGCGCTCAAGCAGAAGGATTACGGACGCCGGGACGCCCCGACGACGAACAGCGCCGGCTACCACGGCCTCGTTCGCACCCTGCCGGTGGCGCTCATGGGCCCCAGATGGCTGCGCTTGCACGAGCTGGCTCAGGACGTGGCCGCCTTGACGCACGGGGCGCCCACCGGTCACCTGCCCGCTGCTGACGCCGTTCTGTTCGTCGCCGAGGCGCTCAAGACCGGCGATGTCCATGCGGCGACGGACGACGGTCTCCGTGCAGTGGCGGACGCCCAGCGACCTCATCCGCTGATTCAGGACTACAAGGCGGCCGTGGTCGCGGGGATCCAGGCGGCGGACAACGGGCCTGATCCCCATCGCCTTCGGAAGCGGCAGGCAGCCTTGCCGGCGCTCCTGGATGCCCTTTACGTCGTCTCGGCCTTCCCCGACCGCCGGCAGGTGATCAAAGCGCTGAGCTTCGCCGCCGAGCACGGGACGGCTGGGACAACGGCCACGGTCGGGGCCTTGTTGGGTGCCTGCCACGGGCCAGACGCGCTACCCGCCGAAGCGGTCAGCCGACTCGAGTTGGCGTGGGTGGCAGACGTGTTGGCGCAGGACATCGTGCGTGAGCTGATCGAGGCACCCAGCGACACGACGGCGCATACCGCGGCTGGGGTCGTCCAATTCGGCGACGACCCGGAGACCTGGTGGTGGGAGCGGTATCCCGGCTGGTGATCGACGACCTCGACGGATGACCGGACATTGACCAGTAGGAACGGACAAGAAGTGGCCCACCACGACGAAGACCGCACACCTGTCTCAGAGAAGCTCCCCGGCGATTGCGGGGAGTGGACGTGGGAGGTGCCGCGCCTGTGGCGAATGCTCACCGACCCTGGAGGTCCGACCCAACCACCACCGGTACCAAGACCTCATGAGTGCGATGCGGACTTGTTCGATCGACGTATCGCCTATTGGGCTCCTCTACTGACCCTGACGTTCGGTGTCCTGGGCTGGGCCCGTCCGGCCGTCGGGGTGCAGCGGTGGATGGCGGCGGGACGCCCCGCCGATGACATCCCCGTGAGCGTGCTGGCCCGCTGGTGGGGAGCCGAGGCGCGCGTACTGGCGGACTGGGAACTCCGTACCTCAGCCTTGTCGGAACTGGGCCACGACGTCGCTATCCACACCGGCACGCTGCTCGGTCCTGAAGGGACCAAGCCCGGGCAGCACCTGGCCAGCGCTCACAGCTACGTATTCACCGGCGGTGGCGACCCGTTGCACTTGGCCTGGCATGCGAAGGTCCATCTCCTCGGCTCGGACGGCGAGCCGGGCAATCCGACGGCACGGATCATGCATGACCCGCCTGACGCACCCCACCGGGAAGCGAGTCTCGTGCTGCACCGGTATGCCGGCTGGTACGCCGACCTCGCTCGACTCGGCAGCGCCCTGCCAGCTCGACGGGATGGCCGCTCCTGGCGCGTACACGTCACCGTGGCACCGCTCGGCTACCTGGGGAGCTACCGCCGGTCCAAGGTGACAGGGCGGTGGTTCTCGGGCCGGCACCGCTGGCACGTGCTCGGATGGACCGGGTGAGCGTCGCAGCGTCCAGCGGGGTAGATGCGGTCGGGGGCGCGATGCCCTCAACCCAGAAGCGCCCTGTCCTCGTCGGTCCACTCCGCAGGCCGCCCCTCTGAGACGCAGAACTGCTCCCACGAGAGCATCGCGCGCCCTTCGGCGGGCGGACGGCTCCAGTAGGCAACCCGGCCGTTGTAGCTCCAGGCACCGGTCGCAGGTCCGTAGACGTACGCCAGGTCGCCGGCGCGAGCCAACCTGCCGAGGGCCACACCGAAGCGGACCGCAGAGGCTGTCGTCTGCGTCCTGCCGACGAGGACGTGGCCGCGCTCGGCGACGTGGGCACGGAAGAGGTCGGGATAGCGCTGTCGGAAGCGGTACTCGACGACGCCGAACTCGAGCAGCGGGTCGTCGGGCGACACGCAGCTGAGCATCGGCTCGAGCAACTCGTCGGTCACTCCCTCTGCGGCCGTCCACGAGCCGGTCGATGCGTCCAGCGGCCGCACCCACTCGTGAGACTTGCCGTCAGGGTGCCGTCCGGCGCAGAAGTAGGCCACCTGCCGGTCCGGCAGGCGCTGATAGCTGACGTCGTCCGCGGAGAAGCAGACGGGACAGGTCCTGATCAAGGCGACTCCAATTGCCGCGGGCGAAGATCAGCAGAAGCCCGCGGACGGATCCGGCGAGGCCCCCGGCTCAAGGGGCTCTGACATGACACCCGGTCGTCCCTCCATCCGGGTGCCACCGCGCCGAGGAGACGGTGCAGCGACGCCTGGGATGTGCCGACGCACCATCTGCCGCAACCTCCCCACAACGATGAGGTTGCGTCTCGAAACGCTGGAGTCTGGGGTCGCCTCGCCTTACCGTCCGAACGGGGCCACGAACACTGAGTGGCCGGATCGCTCAGAGCTGTCGGACCACTGCCCTACCGTCCGCCGGCGTTGTCAACGGGGACGAGTGAGGCAGTCGTGAGCAGCGAACACTGGGCCGGCGCCGACGGCGAGGTCGGCCGGGCGGTCATCACCGAAGCGAGTCAGTGCCTGGCTGCGTACCGCGCCAAGCCCAACCTCGTCGAGCAGGACGCCGGCATCGAGATCTCGAACGTCGAGGGCGGGTACGGCCGCAAGCAGTTGCACGAGCTGCTCCAGAATGGCGCGGACGCCATGATCTCGAGCCCTGGGCGGATCTCGGTCGTCCTGACCGGCTCGGCCCTGTACTGCGCCAACCAGGGCCGGCCGCTCGCCGCCTCGGGGGTCGCGGCCCTCATGGCCTCCCACCTGTCGACGAAGCGCAGCGATCAGATCGGTCGTTTCGGACTCGGGTTCAAGTCCGTCCTCGGGCTCAGCGACACCCCGGAGATCTTCAGTCGGTCCGGCTCGCTGCGCTTCGACCGGGCGCAGGCGCGACGTCGCATCCTGGAGGTTGTCCCGTCGGCCAAGCGGACTCCGGTGCTCCGCTTGGCGGAGCCGATCGACACCGGGGCAGCCGCCGCCGGGGATCCGGTGCTCCGCGAGCTCATGGAGTGGGCCACCACGGTGGTGCGTCTGCCACTGAAGCCCGACGTCGACTGGCTGTCCGACGAGCTGCGCAAGTTCCCCGCCGAGTTCCTGCTCTTCACCCGACACGTGGTGCAGCTCGACCTCGACGACAGGGTCACGGGACAGCGGCGGGGGTGGACGGCCCGCCGTGAAGGATCACGCGTACAGCTCGAGGGCTCGAGCGGATCCGAGGGGTGGCGTGTCTTCCGGCGGGAACACCGTCCCTCGCCGGCGGCGCGTACGGATGCCGGTGAGATCGCCGGTCGGGACAGGATCGACGTGGTCTGGGCGGTGCCCGACAAGGGGCGTGCCCAGGCCGGACAGTTCTGGGCGTTCTTCCCGACGAACTCCCGCACGACGCTGTCGGGCGTGGTCAACGCGCCGTTCAAGACGACCGAGGACCGCCACGACATCCTCGACGGGCCCTACAACCGGGAGATCCTCGAGCAGGTCCTGCCCTGGATGGTCGCCGAGAACTTCGGTGACCTCGTCGAAGGCGGCGATCCCTGCAGCATCCTCGAGATCCTGCCCGCACGTGGCCGCGAGGCCCGGTCCTGGGCCGACGACGCCCTGAACGAGCCGGTCATGCGCGCGGTCGCCACCGCCCCCTGCATCCCCGACATGACCGGTGTGCCCCGTCGCGTCTCCGACGTGAACCTCAGCCCTCGTTTCCTCGCCGATCGCAGCCGCTGGTCCTCCATGTGGGCGAGCGTCGAGAACGGCCCGGTCGACTGGATCCACCCGTCCGTCGACAAGGGAACAGAGCGGCGGGCGAAGGCGACGCGGCTGTACGAGATGGCTCGGGTCGCAGAGTCGACGACCGAGCAGTGGCTGGAGGCCCTCGCACGGTCCGGGGAGCGGGGATCGATGGTCGCCGTGCAGCTCGCCGACCTGATCAACATGGGCGACGCCGACCAGCTGACCGCGGTACGCCGCGCGAAGGCGGTGCTGTGTGCCGACGGCCAGCTCGCGCCGCCCGTCACCGGCAAGTTGTTCATGCCGGACCTCGACGAGACACCGTCGGAGGCCGGGTTCGTCCACCCGGAGCTCGCTCGGGACCCCGAGACCGCGGCAGCCCTGAGCCGACTGGGGATCCGTCCGCTGGACGCCGTCGGCCGGCTGACGTCGCACATCGCGCGCATGGCCGACGGGCAGGTCAAGGGCCTCGATGTCGCCCGCTTGTGGACCCTCGTCCGGCAACTCCCCGTCGACGAGGCGGCGCGGGTCCTCGAGTCGGGGTTCGGGCCCGGACGCACGCCGGTCAGGACGATGGCCGCGAAGCCGGCCGCGATCGGTGAGTGCCTCCTGCCCGGCACCGTCGTCCCGGTGGATGGATCACGCGACGCCGACCACGCGGTGGACGTGCGGTTCCACGCCGCCGATCACCAGGTGCTCGCGAAGCTGGGAGCCGTCTCGGCGCCCCGGCTGGCCTCGCGTCCGGTGGACGAGCCTTGGTTCCGCGCCTGGCTCGAGGACGCCAGGTCGACGTTCGTGGCAGCAGCCGAAGCCCGGGGCTTCCGTGCGTCGCCGGCGTCGGTCCAGGTGCGCCCCGGCCCGATGGCGGTGCACCTGGACCTGCTCCCCCGTCTCTCCGCACCTGCTCGCATCGCCATGACGCGCGAGGTGGTGGCCCTCGCGACGCAGAGCTGGACCGCCTACTCCGAGAGCCGGGGCGGCATCGAGCCCCTCGCCGTCACCAACCCCGGCATCTGGTGGATACGTCGGCACGGCATGGTCGACACCCCGCTCGGTCCGTGTCCGGTGACGGACGCGGTCGCTCCGGTGGACGACGTCTCGTCGGACCTCCTGCCGGTTCCCGTGGGGATGAACGCCACGGGTCTGGCGGCACTCGATCTCCGGCGTTCCCTCGACGGTGACTGGTGGGCGCGCTTCCTCGCAGTGGCCCAGGACGCTCTCGGACTCCCGAAGGCGCATCGCCTCCTCGCCGCCGCCGCACGTGCTGGTTGTCCACGACCGCCGTCCCTGCGGGTCGAGCACGCCGCCGGGATCGGCAACGCGCCGTCGGCCGACGTGGTGGTCACCGACGATCCCGTCGCGTACTCGCTGCTGAAGGACTCCACCGACGTCGTGCTCGTCGACACGGACCGAGACGTCGAGGCGCTGCGCACCTTCTGGGAACTCGGTGACGCGCGAGCCATGCTCCGCAGGACGGTGCTCCCCGCCCCTTCGGGCGATCCCGTCCCCGTGGTCGACCGGTTCCCCGGGTTGCGGGTCACCGCACCGACGGTGCCGCCGTCGTACCAGTTGCTCCCCTGTCGGGAGCTCGCCATCGAGGTCGTCGCCGAGGACGGAGGCCCCCGATCGGTTACCGACCGGCGCCACGTCGTCGACGGCGAGACCTTCTACTTCAGGGACGACCTCACGCCCGACGAGCTGCTCTCCGCTGTCAACGCCGAGTACCGCCTGGGACTGGACGAGCGCGGACTCCAGCAGACCCTGGAGATCGGGCGGCGGAAGGAGACCAGTACGGTCGCCCGCAGCGTCCGCTCCGCAAGGTCCGTCGAGGAGAAGCTGCTCGCCCTCGCCGGCGAGGAGGAACTCCGGAAGCTGGTCCCGGCGCAGGCGATCGACGTCGCGCAGGCGCGGCGAGGTCGCCGTCTGAACGCGACGGAGATCGCGAAGATGGCCACGACGTCGGCCGGCACGCAGATCCTGCGCAAGTTGGGACCCGCGATCGAGGCCCGCGGACTGACCGTCCCGAGTCGCCTCAACGGGGGCGCGGTGGCCTCCACGTTCACGAAGGAGCTGGGACTGCCGGCCGAGTTCGCCGGGACGCAGGAGGACCGGCGACCTGCGTCCGAGACGATCCACGGGCCCGTGCGGTTGCCGAAGCTGCACGACTACCAGGCGGAGAGCATCCGGCGCGTCCGTCGACTCCTGCGTGGCGAGGGCCCGTCTCGCGGACTCGTCGCCCTACCCACCGGATCCGGGAAGACGCGGGTGGCCGTCGAGGCGGTGATCGACCACCTGCGGGAGGAAGCCCCGACGGCGCTGGTGGTGTGGATCGCGCAGAGCTACGAGCTGTGCGAGCAGGCCGTCGAGACGTGGTCCTACGTCTGGCGGGCGGTCGGCGCGCACGAGACCGAGCTGACGATCAACCGTCTCTGGGGGTCCAACGACGCGTCCCGTGCCGACAAGGGCGCCCAGGTCGTGGTCGCCACCGACGACAAGCTCCTGTCGGTGTCGACGCAGGGGCGTCACGACTGGCTCAAGGACGCCTCGATCGTGGTCGTCGACGAGGCGCACACGTCGATCTCCAAGACGTACACCGCCCTCTTCAACTGGCTCGGGCGTGGCACCCGCCAGCGGGAGCGGCCGGTCCTCGGGCTCTCCGCGACTCCGTACCGGAACAAGAACGAGGAGCAGACGCAGCAGCTCGTCAACCGCTACGACAAGAACCTGCTGACGGACGGACTGTTCGGTGAAGCGCACCCGCACACCTACCTGCAGGAGTTGGGCATCCTGGCCCGGGTCCGCCACGAGGTCCTGGACGGCATCGAGCTGACTCCGCTCAGGGTCCCCGGCGATCACATGGACAACGACGGCTTCGCCCTGCTCGAGTCCCGGATCGACATGCGCCAGGTCGCCATGGACGAACAGCGCAACTCCCGGATCCTGGACTCCCTGCTCGGTCTTGATCCTGACGTCACCGCGCTCGTGTTCGCCGCGTCCGTGCAGCACGCCGAGATGCTGGCTGCGGTCCTGGACAACGAAGGAGTGCCGGCGGCGTCGGTCTCCGCGTTCACCCCGGTTGCGGAGCGACGTTCGCGTGTACGCCAGTTCCAGTCCGGCGAGATCAGGGTGCTGACGAACTACAACGTGCTGTCGCAGGGGTTCGACGCCCCTCGGGTGGGGGCCGTCTACGTCGCTCGCCCCACCTTCAGCCCGAACCGGTACCAGCAGATGATCGGTCGGGGTCTGCGCGGGCCACGCAACGGTGGTTCTGAAGAGGTCCTGATCGTGAACGTCCAGGACAACATCGACGCCTTCGGCGAACAGCTCGCCTTCCACCACTTCGACAAGATGTGGCGGCAGACGTCGTGACCGTCGACCTCGACGACAGCCAGCTCGCGGTCGTCGAAGCCGACCCTGACGAACGACTGCTCGTGATCGCAGGCGCAGGACGCGGCAAGACCGAGGTCGTGGCGGCCCGCATCGACGCGCTGGTGGCCGATCACGGCCTGCAGCCCGTCGACGAGGTCCTCGTCCTCACGTTCTCCCGGGCGGCCGTCGCGGCGGCCGACCGCCGTGTCCGGGCGAAGACCGGCGCAGCGGTCGGGATCAGCACGTTCGACTCCTTCGCGAGTCAGCTGCTGGTCGAGGCCGGCGAGGACCCCTCGGAGATCCGGGGATTCGACGCCCGTATCCGCGCGGCCACGGACGTCCTCCGGCGGATCTCCCTGCCCCAGACCGACATGCTGCGTCACCTGCTGCTCGACGAGGTCCAGGACCTCGTCGGCGACCGAGCGGAGTTCGCCGCAGCCGTATTGGGGCGCCTGGATCCGGAGTGTGGCTTCACGGCCCTGGGCGATCCGCTGCAGGCGATCTACGACTGGCAGCTCGACAACTCGAAGACACAGACGACGTCGCACGACCTCATGACACGGCTCGCGGAGGACTTCGGCGCCCGCAAGGTCGAGCTCGAGGTGGACTACCGCGCACGAGGACGCGACCCCCGGGCCATCGTCGATCTCGGGAACCTCCTGCGTGCCGTCCCTGCTGAGGACCCGGCTCCCGAGGACCTCCTGATGGACTTCGTCGACGACCTGATCGACGTGGGCCCCGTGGAGAACGTGACCAACCTGGTCGACCGGCCTCCCGCGACCACCGCGGTGCTCTGCCGGGCCAACGGCGACGCGCTCGCCGTCGCTCGAGCGCTCCGCGAGCACTCGGTACGGCACGTGCTTCGCCGCCCCCTGGAGGACGTCGGCGCCGCCGCCTGGATCGCCCGGGCCTTGGGCGACGTCGACAACTCGGTCCTGGACCGCGACGAGGTGTTCGAACGGCTGGCATGCGCTGCGATCGAGATCGACCACGACGACGCCTGGGTGGCACTCAAGACGGCAGAACGCGACGGGCACAACCGCACTCAGCTCCGACTCAGTGGACTACGGCGAGCCCTGCGGAACCAGGCACTGCCGCAGGAGCTCGTCACCCGTGACGAAGCGGCTGTCGTGGTGTCGACGATCCACCGTGCCAAGGGGCTCGAGTTCGACCGGGTCTTCGTCGTCGATCCGTCGTACAGGCACGACGACGAGGACACGTGGGCGGAGGTACGAACCCAGTTCGTGGCCTTGTCCCGTGCCCGGGACGAGCTGCTCCGCTGCCAGGCTCCCTCGTCGGCGCGGCGGATCTCCCACCACTGGTCCGGGCGGTGGGCGGCGTACACGCTCAGGAGGAACGGCCGGTGGCCTTGGGCCATGGAGGTCACCTCGAGAGACGTCGACGTGATCCGGCCCGCCACGGACGAGTCGAGGAGCGGCGTCAAGGGTCAGGCCCGCCTGGCCGACCCCCACCTGCCGGGGGCGGAGGTGGACGGAGTCCTCGAGAAGGGGACGCCGGTGGAGTGTCCGCGCTACGAACTGCGGCTGAAGGCCGACGGCACGGTCATCGGACGGACGTCCGAGCAGTTCGGGACCGACCTGGTCAGGGTCTTCGGCCGCCGACGGCACGGGCAGGACTGGCCCCGCCACATCCGCGACATGGCCGTGACGTCGGTGGAGACGGTGGCGGGCGAACCGGACCTCTCACGCGCCGCAGGCCTCCCTGGCAGTGGCCTGTGGTTGGTCCCTCGACTCACAGGACTCGCCCGCCCCGCGTGGCGAGACGAGGAACAGGAGTGATCGCTGCATGAGTTCCCTGGCGGACAAGTACGCCTTCCGCGACAAGATGGTGAGCCGGCTCCACGACGACCTCATCGGCCCGGGCGGCGGTGAGGACGAGGTCCTCACCGAGTCGCCGCTGGACCGGTACATCGCCGGGGTCCTGTGGCCGCAGGACAGCGGCGCGCAGGAGGAGGTACCGGACGACACCGTCGACGGCGGCAGCGAGGACGCCGGTCAGTCGGCGGACACCCCGGTCTCCCAGGCGCGCATGCGCTATCCGTCGTCGGCCGGCATCACCTTCACCGTCGACGCCCGCGAGACGGATCAGGTCACGCTCACGGCGGGGGCGGCTCGGTACCTTCCCCAGGAGCCGCAGGACACCGAGCCCACGGAGGGCCAACGCTCGCGCGCTCGCCGCAAGCAGCAGGACCGCTGGATCCGGTCCGTGCCCGACCTGCCCACCGTCACCCTGTCCCTCGGGGAGGCCAAGCCCCTCCGCCATCCGCTGACGGAAGGGCTCGAGCTGTACACCCTCGTTCGTCCTCCGGCGGACGGACTGGTGACCGTGACGGCCGCTCTCGTCAACGTGCGGGAGGCGGCATCGGGCCCGAAGGACTCGTTCAGCTGGTTCCAGGTGTCGGTGCAGGCGACGACCGCGACGCCGGCCATCGTCGACCGCAGCTCGGCCTCGTCCGTGGGCCTCGACGAGGACCTCGACACCGGAGCCCTCCTCTACCGGAGGGCGTACACGTTCGCCTCCGGTCACGGTTGCGCCGCCGCGTGGGACGACCCAGGAGGCGACTCGTGGACGAGCGCGGTCCGTACCACCTTCCTCCCGCAGCACGAACTCCTCCGCGCCAAGCCGCGCGAGGTCCCCGCGGCGGATCTGCGCATGTCCTTCCTGAAGAGCGCCGACGACGCCTCGGTCCTGGCGAGCCTCCGCTCGATCGTGTCGGACTACCGAGCCTGGATCGTCGAGAAGGAGCAGGAGATCCGCACCGCGGAGTCCGGTGTCGACGAGACACTCCGGCCAGTGGCGGAACGGCACGTCGAGCAGGCACGGATCGCAGCGGGCCGCATCGAGGCCGGCATCGACCACCTGGCCGACACGCCCGCCGCGATGCGCTCCTTCCGCTTCATGAACGAGGCGATGCAAGTACAGCGCGCCCGTCAGGACTGGATCCGGGACGGGGCGAAGGGCGAGCCAGAGGAGGGTGTCGACCAGGTCTGGCGCCCCTTCCAGCTGGCCTTCATCCTCCTGAACCTGCCCGGCCTCGACGACCCTGAGCACGACGACCGCGCGATCCTGGACCTGCTCTGGTTTCCCACCGGAGGCGGCAAGACCGAGGCGTACCTAGGACTGATCGCGTACACCGTCGTCCGTCGGCGGCTGGCCGACGAGGCGGCGAGCGGCGTCGCGGTCATCATGCGGTACACGCTCCGCCTCCTGACCATCCAGCAGTTCGAGCGCGCCTCCATGCTGCTCTGCTCGCTCGAGTCCCTGCGTCGGAGGACGCCGGAACTGGGGAGCCGGCCGTTCTCCATCGGGCTCTGGGTCGGCAGCGACGCCACCCCCAACGACCTCGACGAGGCGCGCCGGAGCCTGGGCAAGCTCCGGCGCGGGCACGACGTCGAGAAGGGCAACCCGATGCAGCTGCTCCAGTGCCCGTGGTGCGGCAGCACCCTCGGGCCGGACGAGTACGCGGTGGCGGACAGACCCGACCGGCACCTGCGCATCGCGTGCGGGATGCGGGGGTGCGACTTCGCGAACGGCCTACCCGTGCACGTGGTGGACGAGGACGTCTACCGTGAACGCCCCGAGCTCCTCATCGGCACGGTCGACAAATTCGCGCGGATGGCGTGGTCCGGCAAGGTTGGAGCCCTGTTCGGTCGCGACGGCGGGTACCGGCCGACGCTGATCATCCAGGACGAACTGCACCTGATCTCCGGACCGCTCGGATCGATGGTCGGGCTGTACGAGACGGCCGTCGAGGCCGCCTGCGCGGCGGACTTCCTCGACCCCACCCTCCCGTTCCGTGGTCGTCCGAAGGTGATCGCCTCCACCGCGACGATCCGTCGGGCCGGCGAACAGGTGACCGCGGTCTTCAACCGGACCGCGGCCCAGTTCCCACCGCCGGGACTGAACCCGGATCACTCCTTCTTCGCCGAGCCGGCCACCTCGGACGAGCTCGGCTCGCGGAAGTACGTCGGGGTCATGGCACCGGGCACGAGCCACCAGTCCCTCATGATCCGCGTCTACGCCTCGCTGCTGCAGAGTGCGCAGGACCTGCCGGCGGACGAGGCCACTCGGGATCCGTACTGGACGCTGCTCGGCTACTTCGGGAGCCTCCGTGTCCTCGGTTCCGCACATCTCCAGGTGCAGGACGACGTCCGGACACGCCTCGGGTTCCTGGCCGGCCAGTTCGGGACCGAGCCGCGTCGGGTGCGCCAACTGTCCGAACTGACCAGCAGGGTGGGCCCCCGCGAGATCCCGGAGCGGTTGAAGCACCTGGAGGTCCCCCGTCCCGACGCCGGGGCCGATGACGTCGTCCTCGCCACCAACATGATCTCGGTGGGGCTGGACGTGGACCGGCTCGGACTGATGGCCGTGATGGGCCAGCCCCAGTCCAGCGCCGAGTACATCCAGGCGACGAGTCGGGTGGGACGCAAGCACCCCGGCCTGGTCGTCACCATGTTCAACGCGGCGAGGTCGAGAGACCGGTCCCACTTCGAGGACTTCACGCCCTTCCACCAGTCGATCTACCGGTCCGTCGAGGCGACCAGTGCCACCCCGTTCGCGGCCCGCGCACGGGACCGCGGACTGCACGGGGTCCTCACCGCGGTCGTCCGGTTGCTGTTCAACGACCTGGCGCCCAACAACGGGGCCGGCCTCGTCGACGGTCAGGAGGCGAAGCTCGAGCGGGCCGCAGCGATCATCGCCGACCGAGCGCACGCCTGTTCGAACGACGGACCCGAGACCGAGCACCAGCTCGCCGGTCTCGTACAGGCCTGGTTGGACGCGGCCAGAGCGAAGCCGGGCCTGACGTACATGAACAAGAACAACTGGGAAGCAGCTCTGCTCGTCGACCCGGCCGACATGCTGGTCAATCCGGACATCCCGGACTTCGAGCAGGGGCAGGTGCCCTGGCCGACGTTGCAGAGTCTCCGCGACGTCGACGCGGAGAGCACCCTCTTCCAGGTCGCGCACGGGAGGCAGCGATGAGCTCGAAGCCGAAGACACGTCGGAGCCAGTTGATCTCGACCTTTGGCGTCGGCGGTCTCTTCCCGTCGGAGAACACCAGTTACATGATCGCGGGGCTCCAGGACTGGGACCCGGAGAAGGCGGAACCGGCGAGCGAGCCCCGCTTGGCCCGTTCCCTCGGTGTCAGCGCCTTGAAGATGCCGCCGGCCGGGGGGCATCGGGACGTACCCGTCATCCGGTTCCCGAGGACACAGATCTGCCCCGACTGCCGACGGATCGGCAACCTGACCGACTTCCAGTCCCCCTGGAACCAGGCGGTCTGCAACCTGTGCAAGCCGTCCGCGCCCCTCTCCCCGTCCCGGTTGATCGTCGCGTGTCCCAAGGGGCACATCGGCGAGTTCCCGTACTTCGCGTGGGTCCACTCCGGTTCGGGGCAGCGCGCGGACGGGCAGCACCGGCTGACCCTGCGGAGCAAGGGCCGCACGTCCTCGCTCGCCGACCTGGTCGTCGAGTGCAGCTGCGGGGTCCCACCTGTCGGGCTGGACGGGTCCTTCGACCAGGGGGCCTTGGCCGGTGTGACGCGCTGCCGCGGTGAGCGTCCGTGGATGGGCGCGGGGGCAGCGGAGGACTGCACCGAGGTACCTCGAACGCTGCAGCGTGGCGCCTCGAACGTCTGGTTCCCCGCCGTGCGGTCCGCCATCTCGATCCCGCCCTTCTCGGAGGCGCTGGCCCGCTTCGTGGACCGCGAGTGGGGGATGCTCAAGAACCCGCAGGCGCTCACGACCGCGTGGTTGATCGAGGGTCTTGTCATGAAGAGCAACGGACGGTTCACCGCGGAGGAGATCGTCCGCGAGGCCCGTCGTCGCCACGAGGAGGACACCGAGGAGGCGGTGACGGAGACCTCGCTCCGTCGCGACGAGTACCGCGCGCTCCTCGACGGACGGGTCGAAGACCACGACGGCTCGGACTTCGTGTGCCTCGTCCGTCCTGTTCCCGACGAGCTCGCCGAGCACGTACTCGCGGTCCGCAAGGTGACCCGTCTGCGGGAGGTGCGCGCGCTGTACGGCTTCTCCCGCCTGTCCGCGGCGTCCGATCCTTCCGACCCGCGGTTGTGTTCGCTGAGCCCGGAGAAGCTCAACTGGCTGCCCGCCATCCAGGTCATCGGTGAGGGCGTGTTCCTTCAGCTTCGACCGGACGATGTGAAGGGCTGGGCTTCCAGCCCCTTCGCCCAGCGCCGGCGAAAGTTGCTGCAGGCCGCTGCGGACAGGACGGCTCGAGCGGCGCGTCTGCCTGTAGCCCGCCAGATCGACATCGCCCAGGTCATGGTCCACACGTTCGCGCACGTGCTCATCGACCAGCTGGCCCTGGACGCCGGCTACCCCGCCGCTTCGATCCGGGAGCGCCTGTTTGTCGACGAGGCCATGGCTGGGGTGCTCCTCTACACCGCCACGTCGGACTCCGCGGGAAGTCTCGGCGGACTGGCCGCCCAGGCCGAGTCGGACAAGCTCGGCAGCGTGGTGCTCGAGGGGCTGCACCGCCTGCGGTGGTGCTCCTCCGATCCCGTCTGCATCGAGTCGACGGGCACCGGCACAGACGGGTTGAACCTCGCGGCGTGTCACGCCTGCGTCCTCGTACCCGAGACGTCCTGCGAGGAGCAGAACGTCCTGCTCGACCGCGGGCTGCTGTTCGGCACGCCCGAGGACCCTGAGGGGGGTTTCTTCAGCGATCTTCGCTCGGCCGTGCGTCTGTAGCCGCTTTCACCGGAGCAAGGTGCTCTCGTTCCGGGGCTCCTCGTCCTAGAGAGGCGTCCCCGGGGGTCTCTCCAGGACGAGAACGCGGATTTCTATCCCTCATGCTGGCTTAGTCGCGGCGCCACCGTCTCGGCAACGGCGCGGGCCAGCGGTGGTGGAACGGCGTTGCCGATCTGCCGGGCGATCTCCGCCTTGGTGCCACACCAGCCGTGGCGGTCGTCGAAGCCCTGGACGACCGCCGCCTCCGCGTGGGTGAGCGCCCGATTGACCTGCTCGCCGCCGTTCTCCCACTGCGGGTGCAGGAAGCGCCCCTTCTCGGGCCGGAAGAACTCGGTGCGGATCGTCACCGCGGGCTCGTCCCAGCGCAGCCGGCCGAGGACGTCGCCCGCTCCTCGGGTGTGCCGCCGCCAGCAGGGGTACTGGAATTCCTCGGGCAAATCGAATCGCCCCTGGCCTGGCGCGATGTGCGCGTAGCGGATCTCGGAAATCAAGGCGTGGTTCTGCGTGACGTGCAGGTCCCGGAGCTTGAAGGTCCCCGGGACCTCGTGTCCCTGGAACGGGACGCTGCTCTCGGGAAGCCATGTCTCGCGGACGCGGGGCTGCAGGACGACCGGCCCCTCGAGAAACGCCTCCCTCAGGCTGATCCACCGTCCTAGGTCCCCGACCGGCGTCTTCGCGTGCGTCTGCTGCGGTCCGTTGACCGGACCGATCCGCGAGCCGACGACGATGGTGCGGATGCGCCTCTGTGGGGTGCCGTAGTCCGCGGCGTTGAGTCGGAAAACCTGGGTGTTGAAGTCGGCGAGCTCACCGTCCTCACTCGCGGCCTGCCGGAGCAGCTGGAACTCCGGGGTCTTGGCGAACCGGTCGACGTTCTCGAAGACGAACATCCGCGCGTCGGACTCACGGACGACCCTCACGAACTCGCGCCACAGCTGGTTGCGCACGTCCGTGGGGTCGCGTTTGCCGAGGGCGGAGAAGCCCTGACACGGGGGCCCGCCGATGACGAGGTCGACGCGCGGGACGTCGGTGTATCCGACGATGTCCCCGGCGTGGGTGTGCTCCCCCGTCGGGTCGAAGTTGGCTGCGTAGGTGGCGGCCGCCGCCCGGTCGATCTCCACAGCACCAACACTCGTGAAGCTCCCCTGGTCGAGGAACCCCCGGGTCATCCCCCCGCAGCCGGCGAACAAGTCGAGCAACGTGAAGCCATCCCCCCGCACCGCCTCACGCTAGCCGGCGTTACCGACAGTCATGCCCGCCGACTCGCCGTGCCCCCTTGTCACGCTGCCTCCCCAGCACTTCGAGCACCCGCTCGAGGGCCTCCTCGGGTGACTCGTGCTCCCACACCTCCACGACCGTCCAGCCGAGGTCCTCGAGATGATGACGGGTCTCCTCGTCCCGGAGCCTGTTCTTCTCGATCTTCTGCCGCCACCAGGCGGCGTTCGAGGACGGCCAGGTGGCATGGACCGGGCAGCCGTGCCAGAAGCAGCCGTGGACGTTGACCGCGACGTGCGCCTTGGTGAAGGCGATGTCGAGCTTGCGCCTCGGCATGCCCGGTACCGGCCAGCCGACCCGGTAGCGCTTGCCGCTGCTGTGCAGGAGTCGTCGCAGCGCCAACTCGGGAGCCGTGTCGGCGCGCGCCTGCCTGCTCATCCGGGCAGCCACTCCCGGAGAGCTGGGCGGGGGTCGTGTGGGAAGGTCCTCAGTCACTGCCCCGAGACTCAAGTACCGAGTACAGGTGCTCCGCAACGGCCCTCGCCAGTAGTGGCGGCATCGCAGTGCCGATCTGCCTGGCGATGTCCTGGCGGTCTCCTGTGAACTGGAAGTCGTCCGGGAAGGACTGCAGGCGGGCGGCCTCACGATGAGTGATGGGGCGATGCGCGATCGGGTGGAGGAATCGCCCCTTCTCGGGGTCGGTGAAGCGCTTGGTGATCTTCGTGCTCGGTCGGTTCCAATAGAGGCGACCCAAGACATCCTCGCGCCCGGTCGGGCTCTCGAGCCACGCCCGAGGCGTGAGGTCAGGGCGCGTGTAAGCGAGATCGAACCGGTTCCCACCCTGCGGGATGACCTTATAGCGCTCAAGGTCGATCAGCCGCAGCGAGGTCGTAAAATGGAGGTCCTGCCACCCGTCGGAACCAAGGCTCAGATCGGATTTTGCAGGATTTTGGGGCAGCCCTTCGAAAGCATCAGCAACCGTGACAAGCGGCCTGACCTGAGGCGATCGCTTGCCATGGGTCGCAGGGGGCGGCCAGGGCACCTCGGACATGCCGCGGACTGCTATGAGCACGCCATGCTGGCGGAACTGCGGGACCCCGTAACGGGCTGCCTCGAGGACGCCTAGTGCAATCCCGTAATCACGCAGCACGGCATCTCTCCCCATGGCAACCATGAGCGGCATCAACCGGCCGGACTTGAAGAAGCGCGACGACCCCTCCAGCACAAAGGCAACTGGCCGTGTGCGACGTGCCACTGCGAGGCATTGCTCCCATGGCTCGCCGAACATGCATCGCAATTCCCTGTCAGCGCCGGCCGACGAGGTGGACCTCTTTGGTTGCGAGACCCTCCCGAGGAGGACATCGGTCCCCTCGAAATGCTCGAGGAGACCGACCGACCCATCCGTCACTTGGCAGCCGAAGGCATTCCTGTAGGTCAGCGCAGCGACGGTGTCGCGCTCCGCGGCCTGAACCGGGTGAAAACCCAGGCCTGCTTGGACGAAGCCGAGTGTCATACCCCCGGCGCCGGCGAAGAGGTCGAGCAGCCGGATCACGCGACTGCTACCGCCTCACCCTCCACCATCGCCTCACTCTCGTCGCGGACCGACAGCTGAGCTTCCTCGCGTGGTGTGACGGCAAGCCCGAGAAGGTGGTGCAGATGCTCCGCGAGCGCCTTACCGAGCAACGGCGGTACGGCATTGCCGATCTGACGAGCGATCTCGCTGCGGTTCCCCTCAAAGGCGAATGTGTCTGGAAAGGACTGCAGACGGGCCGCTTCGCGGTGAGTGATGGGCCGGTGGGCAGTCGGATGGAGAAAGCGCCCCTTCTCCGGCTTGAAGAACTCCGTCCGGATGGTCCCACTCGGACGATTCCACCAGAGCCGCCCCATGCCGTCAGTCGTACCCGTCGGCTTCCTCAGCCAGCAGGGCGGCGTGATGTCAGGCCGCTTTCTCGCCAGGTCGAATCGGTTACCACCCTCAGGGATGGCCTTGTAGCGCTCTATAGACGTGGGGCGGACCCTCAACCGGCCGAAGTGAAGGTCCTGACGCGTTCGCCCTTCGTCCCAGGTGACGTCCGAGCAGGTGGGCTCGGTCGGCAGGTCCTCGAAGGCCTTCTCGACCGTCATATACGGCTCGAGCATCGACCCCTCGGGTCCGTGCGTCGGTGCCGGCGGGAATGGCACCTCGTCGAGGCCCCGGACGGCCATGAAGACCCACCGCTTGCGCACCTGCGGAGCCCCGTAGTCAGCTGCGTTGACCACACCATCGTTGAAGGCGTACTCACTCAACACCGGGTCCGTCTTCATGAGCTCAGTGAGGCGGACGTACTGCGCCGACTTCTTGAACTGTGGGACGTTTTCGATGATAAACGCCCGAGGCTGGACCTCTCTCACGGCCCTGAGATACTCACGCCAGAGCTCGTTGAGTGCCGCACGGGACTCCTCGTCACGGTCCCGCCCGAGTGGAGAGAAACCTTGGCAGGGCGGACCGCCGATGATGACGTCAGCATCCTTAAATCTAGCGAGGTGCTCGATTCGGCCGACGTGCACCTGGCACTTGAAGTGCTTTTCGAAGCTCGCCGCGGCGGCCTTGTCCATCTCCACCGCCTGCACCGGCTTGAAGCCGCGCCCAGCGAGCTCGAACCCGAGGCTCAGTCCCCCGGCACCCGAAAACAGGTCGAGCGTGCGGATCTCGTCTTGCGTCTGGCTCACGCGGCTCCCTCCGTGCAACGGCCTGCAGCCTAGGTTGCCTCCTAGCAGTGACAACCCCGACCCGCCGGCACCTGAGAGGCTCGTCCATCACAACGAGGCGAGCGGTCCGCTGCGCCCTCGCTGCGTCCAGGCCGACCTCACCTGACAACGGTTCGGCAGCACGTAGCCACTTGAACGAAGCAGGATGAGCCGCCGACCTCCACGACGGCCTTCCTCAGGCAAGTCGCGTAGCACCTCGGCGCGAGGTGACCCCGGGAGGTCCATGCACACGGCAAGGCACGCGCGGTCGTGCGGGTTCCAGGCCTCAGGTGTTCAGTCGCCCACTCAGCCGTCCAAGGAATAGCTGTAACCGGTCGGTGACAACCGATCGACGTCCAGCGACCACGGGTCGAGCAGCATGGGGACGCCGCCTGAAGCCGATACAGGCTGACCGGGCTCTGATACCAGCCGGATGTCACTGACCACATACAGCGCTGCATTCGAAGGATTGGCCACCGCGAGCGCGACTTCGTTCGGGGTCAGCAGGACATGGTCGCCGGCTGTCGTGGTCCCCTTGACCTCCACGTGGCGCACCTCGCCGTCACGCCGGCAGTGAAGGTCGTAGCTCCTGTTCGCGGAGACGTCCTCCACTTCCCACCCTTGGGACTCGTAGTGCTGCGTAGCCCGCCTCATGGCCAACTGCTCAACGGCGATCCGGACAGCAGTATCGACCATGAGTCCCTGCCCACCGTGGCGCGTCGCACCGTTCTGCTCACGGGCGTTCGCGGTTGCCAACGCCAGCTCGAGTCGGTGCGCGTCGCGGTCCTTGGCGACGAAGCCCGGGATCCGGAAGCTCAACCGGACCCGTTTGCGCTCGTTCCCTTGAGACGTCGGCTTGGCCGCCGGCGAGCGGCCGATGGGCCCTTGGGCCCGGGTAATCGTCCGACGCAGCGCATCCATGTCCGGCTCCGAGCGCAGGGTTACGGGATAGGCCCTTCCCTGCAGCCGCAGGCGGCGCTCCTCGGGAGGAAGTGAGGCCACCACTTTCGAGTCGACGACGGCGTCCGTCAGGACGGCGTCGAGCGTGCGGAGTCGTCCCAGCAGGACCTCAAGCGCGAGCGGATAGTCCCTGTTCCGTGCGACACCACCGGCGCGCCCCGCCCCGCCCGCGCTGTGCAGGATCAGGTCGAGCCACGGATCCCGAGCTTCCACTTCGAACGTGGCGACAAGCAGCCGTCCGTCATCGTCCTGCGGTTGCCTCATGCTCCTCCGCTCGACCTCTCACCCGTCACGGCGACGAGAGAACGCATCGTCGCACCGTCCTCGCGAGCAGCGCTGAGCGCTCGAGGACAGGCGCACCCACCACCGCTGAGCCTCACCCCTTCGTGTCATCGAGGTCCCTTCCTGACTCGGTGGTCTTGCCGTCAGCTCACCACACCGCTACAAGTACACATGTACCGCTGATACGCCTGTAGAGCTTGGCGGAACAGTCTCAAGTCGCTCCGAGTCCTTGGAGAGTTTCTTGACCGGCTCGCCTGACACTGTGCGGGGTCTACCTCGTCCTGTCCTTCAGATCGCCGTCGATGTCACGGGTTGGCCCGAGCATCTACGACAGCGACTCCTGGCCCTGGTCGCAGAGCTTCAGGACGAAGCCGGACGGCCGGTTCCGGAGGACGTCGAGCCGTCGGGTTGGACACGCGAACTGCTTGAGCAGGCACTGGACGCCCTGACGTCCGCCGGCGCAGCGGCTCAGGCCAAGGCCATCCGGCGGGCCGCGGAGAACGGCGGAACGGTGTCGAGGGGGGAGGTCTACGAGCTGGGGCGCTATTCGCCCAAGCGGAAGCTCCGCGGGTTCACGCGCCCCACGACTCGCATCGCTCAGAAGATGCGCGACTGCGGCGACCTGCCGGAGGACGCAGACGAACTGCTCGTCACCCAGTACGACCCCGACGTCAAGGGCTACCAGCCGACCACCGGGTTCTCCGTCCCACCCGAGGTGGTCAAGCTGCTACGCGACTGAGGCGCCTCCACAACCGTCGCATCCTCAAGTCCGGCGGCACTCGTCGTGCTGTCCTGCGCTCCGACTGCAGTCAGGCCTGCGTCCCTCCGAAAGAGACCTCAGTCGAACCACCGCACTCCCTCGAGGAGTGCGTGAGAGGAGCCATGCATGAGCGCTTGCCAGTGGACCTGGGAGGAGCAGAGCAAGACCTACGGCAACTACGGCAACGCCAACCAGTGGACCGTCAACGCCGGGCTGACGTCCCTGGCTCGAGAGAGCTGCCAGAACTCCGCGGACGCGCGGGCCGGGCAGAGCGCGGACCTGGTGTACACGTTCATCACCTTGACCGGTGATGCCCGCCGCGACTTCGAGGTGGCCCTCGGCTGGGAGTCGGTCTTGCGCCCGCACCTCGAGGCCATGTCGGCAGGCGCGAGCGGAGCGGTCGCGGCGGGCCAGATCCGCGCCGGCCTCGAGGCCCTCGGGCAGTCCGACCGCCTCGTCCTCCTGCGCATCGACGACTACGGCTGCCGGGGTCTGACGGGACCTGAGTTCCCTGACAACGAAACCCCCGAGGAGGAGTACGGCAACTTCATCAAGCTCTGCCGCCTCGACCTGTTCAGCGGCAAGGACCAGGCTTCCGGTGGGTCCTTCGGCCTGGGCAAGGCCGTCTACTGGCGGTTCAGCGGCCTGCAGACCGTCCTGTTCAACAGCGTCCTCTCGGCTGAGGACGCTGTCGAAGGGAACCGGCTCAACCGCGTCTTCGGGGTCAACCAGGGCACCGTGCACCGAGTCGGCGGCAAGGCTTATCAGGGCCGCGGCTACTTCGGCGTGCCCGACGAGGACGACGCAGCGCGGAGCACCTGGAACGACGAGGACCTCGTGCGCCGCCTGCACCTGCACCGGGAGGACGATCGCCCAGGCACCTCGGCGCTGGTCCTGGCCTTCTACGACCCCGACAACCCGGTGACCGAGGACGAGACGCCGGAGAAGGTCGTGGAGCGACTCGCCCGCGGGCTCCGCGAGGGGATCGAGGAGAGCTTCTGGCCCTTGCTCACTCGCGGCGGCATGCGCGTCCGTATCCGCCATGTTGACAACGGCACGCTCAAGAGTGACACGCCCGTCGACCCGTCCGAGACGTACGCCGAGCTGGTCCGGGCCCTGAAGCGCTACGACGCGGGTGACGTCGACCAGGCCCTCGACAAGCCCTACGACGTCGTGGTCCGTCCCTTGCCGATCGACGTCTCACGCCGCCGCACCGGCGACCAGCACGACCGGTTCACGCACCAGGCTCGTCTGGTCGTGACGCTCTCGGACGACAACCGAGACGGGCTCGAGGACCGGGTCTGCCTGTTCAGGAAGCCCGAGATGGTCGTGCAGACGATCGACAAGCGCTACGAGGGCCGGCGGTACCACGCGTTCGTCGTCGCTGGTGCCGCGGTGACCCCGACCGCCCCGACTATGGATGACCGGCGAGCCGACGACTTCCTGCGCTTCGCCGAACCACCGGCGCACGACAGGTGGATCCCTGGCAGCGGGCGACAGCAGACTTCACAGGTCAACCTGACAGCCAACTACATAGCGCCATGGGTGCCGAACCTGATGGCGATCGACCGGCGGGTCCGCGAGGCCCTTGACGAGCTCTTCGACGTGATCCCGACCCCGGACGACAAGGGACCGCAGAGCGTCCTGAGGCACCTCCGCTTCCTGAAGAGCGACACGCCCGGCAGCGTCAGTGCGGGGGGCGCCCCGCGGAAGCCGGTGATCGAGATCGTCGACTGGAAGGTGCAGGACGGGAGCTGGCACGTCGAGGTCGAGGTTCAGGCCAAAAACCGCGACGACGGTTGGTCGCTCGAACCCTCGCTGGTCCTTGTCGGTCTGGACGGTGGACGGCAGACGGTGAAGTGGTCCGGGGACCTTGTCCCTGTCGACGGGTGCAGTACCGCCGGCGGACGCGTACTCATCCCCGCTCGACCCCGTGCCCGCAAGGTCACCGCTCGCTTCAAGGGGATTTCGAGCGCCGATCTCCCGATCCCGGCGGACATGTCCGTCGTAGACGTCCTGACCGGCCCCACCGGCCCCCTGCAGACGGAGGAGGGAGCATGACCGCTCGCTACCCCTGGCCCCAGTTCAGACGGCCGATGGCCATCACCGTCGCCGCGGTCAGGTTCGACGGGGTGCCGGCCGACGTCGTCGACGACGCTCTGCAGCGGGTCCACCTCGACGGGGTCGAGGCCGACTGGGAGCTGCTGGAGATCGACGTAGAGCTTGCTCCCGCGGAGCCACGGCCCTCCGACCTCGCACACGTCACATGCCACGCGTACGTGATGTTGTCGAGCGGGACGACGAACAGCCGCATCCCTGCCCTGCTCCGGCCGCTGGGGACCGATCACTGGCAGGGAAGGCTCCGGGCCCGGCGCGCGGAGCTGGGCGGCGTCATGACGCTGCAGGCGTACGTGACCGCGCCGGACGCGGATGACCGTCCTCTCCTCCGCGGCTCGTCCTCGCCCTGGTCGGTGGTCCTCGAGAAGGGCACTCCACCCGCAGCGCCGACGCGGACGCCCGTCACCACGAGGTGGGTCGACTTCGGTGCAATGGATGCGCCGCTCCTGTGCCGCACGTACTCGTCTGCGCCCTATGCCGTCGCGCTCGAGGGCTCTACCCCGGTCCTGTACCTGAACAGCGGCCAGAAGCACTTTCAGAAGTTGCTCCTCAACGAGTACGCGAAGGAAGAACGTCGTCGTCTTCGCGACACCTTCTCGACGATCATCGCCGCATCGGTGACCCGCACCCTCGTGCAAGCGGCGTTCGACGAGCTCGTCACCAACTCGGCCGGCGGCGAGGAGGCCGTCCCGCCGGAGGACCCGGTGCTCCGGCAGGCCTGCGGGGCAGTCGCGGACGTCATGCGCTCGGTGTCCGACGTACAGGACCTCTACACCCGCGTCCACCAGGCCCAGGGCTCGCTCGCCGATGTTCGGGCCGTGTGGTCCGAAGTCGAGCTCGCCATCGGTGAGCTCGTGTCACTCAACAAGAACATCGTCGCCTTCGCCGAGGAGGTCCGCTGATGGCCGAGACACTGCACCGGTTCACTCGAGAGCTCGACGGCTTCGAGCGAGAGCGCCTGGCGGAGGGCGGTGCGAGTTTCGACGCCCTCGAGGAAGTCGTCGAGCGTCACGGGCAGGCCATCCATGTCGACGTCCTCGACGGGCTCATGCGGCGCTTCCACGAGCTCGTCGACCAGCGCCGCTGGGCGTCGGCCGAAGAGTCCGACCGCTGGTTGGCCCCGCGATTGCACGCGGCACTTCGGCTCACCAGGTCCGAGGCCGGGGACCGCGGCCTGTGGCACTGGCTCGCCCTCCGATACCGGGGCTATGTGACCTACCGGTGGACGGGCGCCGAGGGGGTGGCACGCGAACGCTGGTTCGGCGCCATCAACAAGCAGGCTTTGGCCCGCCTTTGGTGGGGGGCGGAGCTCTTCCGCGACGGCGAGGACTACAGCCCGGTTGAGTTCCTGTTCATCCGCCAGGACATGCCAAACAGCTACCTCCACCGCCCGCTGGTCCGTTGCCGGCCGCTGGCGCTGGGGATGATCGACCAGCTCCAGGAGGTCGGCGGAGACGACCCCAAGGCGAGTCAGGTCAACGACCTGGCGCGGGTGCTCAACCTGACGACGGCGGGCATCCCGCCAGAGGCCGAGACAGGCTTTGTCCGTGACGACACGACCGCATACGAGCGCTGGCTGAGTGCGCCTGTGTCGACCGGCACCAACTGGGACGAGCGACCGATCGGCCCTCCTACCGGCAAACGCTCGGAGTCAACTCAGGCAGCCGGCCGCCGCATCGCGGCGCGGGGTTGGGCTCTCGCGCCGAGCGTCGCTGCAGCGGTCGGCGCGAAGGGATCCACCAAGCGGTCGTTCGGGCAAGCCTTGCGGGCCCGCTCTCGGCGCGGACGCAACCGAACGGAGCACAGCTGAAGGGCGCCACCCATCCATCCTGGGGATGGGAAGGTGTGCATCGACGGAGAACGGAGGCCCGGATGCTCCCGATCGAGGTGTCCCCGGAAGTACTGCTAGCGCTGCACCGCGCGGCGAGGTCGCCTGAGGAGTCGCCGGATGATGTCCTCCGCCGCCTACTGGATCTACGCCCGGCGACGCGACCTGACTCTTGGCCGCCGCCCCCTCCAGCCTCATCTGCAGTTGCTGTGACCGATCGGGGGTCTCGACACCCGCGGGACCTGACGCCGCAGATGGCATTCCGGCCCCACATCGTCGCCTCGCTGACCAGGCGTGGCGGCGAGGCGCACGTCTCTCATGTACTTGCCGACATCGAGACCACGATCGGGCACCTCCTGACCGAGGCCGATCGCGAGGTCGTCGACAAAGAAGAAATTGGCTGGGAGAACGCGGTGCGTTGGGAGCGCAAAGCCATGGCCGACGAGGTCCTGATCGACCGCTCAGCACCCAAGGGCTATTGGCGGCTCATGACTCGGTAGCGGCGTCCGTTCTCACTTCCGGAGCGGCGCCGCGGCATCAGTCCTGCCGCCGTGGTGCCCGCATCCACCACCGAGAGGGCGTCCGGTGCAGATGAGATTGCTGTCAACGACGCCCCAAGGTTGCCCCCTCCCAGCGATAGGATCAGTTTTCAGGCGCCGTCGACAGCAGGCAGCCCTCAACAGGACATGGACAGAAGCCGAGACGCTGCAGTTCGAGGTGGGCACCTCTGCGTAGGAAATATCATCGAGGACTGAGCCAACCGGGCACACCCTCACAGGGATCCAGTCGCAAACACCCCCCTCCCCCAGTTCCTGGATGGCTGCAAAATCCGCGGCCGTTCCGCTGGTGCACGCGTTTTGCGTGTTCGATCCGAGGCCTCGGCCATGCGTGTGCGGCTCCCGGGATCCCCACCGCGGATGAAGACCCATTCCGGATGAAAACCGGCCGCTTCGCCTGAAGTGGATGGTCCGTCACGCCGATGGGCTTCCGACGACCGGCGTGGGTGTCTCCCACTCGGCACTATGGAGGACAGTTGGATCGCCAGCACAGGATCGATGCGGTGCTCGCGCGTCGACGGAGCCACGCGCTGACCCTGCAGTCGGTGGTCGAGCGCGGTCTCGACATGCGTCGAGCTCTTGCGGACCTGGACGGCGAGGCGACGCGCCTCGCCCACCTGGACGGACATGCGATCGGCGATGCGGTGGGCGCGGTACGCCGAGCCGTCAGCCAGGCGCTGAACCACCTCGACGCCGAGCTGGCCGAGTGCCAGGGGCTCACCACACGGATGAGCCGACCGACGCTCACTGTGGGCGCCGTAGGACTCGCGCGCATGGGAAAGAGCCGCTTCCTGCAAAGCCTCACCGGACTGACCGCGCGCGAGATCCCTGACAGTTCCGGCGGCTTCTGCACCGGCGTCACCAGCCTCATCCGACCCGGCACCAGGGTCGAGGCCAGCGTCACCTTTCACTCCGACAGCAGCTAGCAGCGGTGGGACGCCGTCGTCATCGACGAGTCTGTCGCCGACCATGCGGAACCCCTCGGTGACCCAGCGGTCAGGAGCACTGTCCAGCCTCTGCCGTGCAGCACCCGCGGTCCTAACGCCGTCAGTCCCTGGCGCCCCGGCTGTCGGGGTTCATGAACGGAGCAAGGAGGGATGACTGAACTCCTGAGCAGGTGGAGCATCCGGGGAACGGGTCGGCCTTGAGCCACCACGAACACGCGACATCATATGGCGGCACGGAGATCGGGGTCTTGCCGAAGAGAGGGCTGCACAGCTCGGCGGATCACCTCTCGCGTCGCCGACCGAAGGGCGGCGGCTCCTTCAGTCTCTGCACACCGCACTCAGGCAAAGAGGGATGGCGCCGCTCCCAAGTCCCACTCTTCGACGAGCGTCTGGAGGAGCTCCTCCTGACGCTTCTCGAGAACACCAGGCGTCCAGGTGTCGTGAGCCAGAACGCCGATCGTCAGAGCAAAAGCGGCGACTCCGCTCTTGCCGGTGAAGTACTTGTCCTTCTTGGTCCCGAAGTCGAAGTTCTGCGCGGCCGCGTTCTTCGCTCGGTTGAGGAGCACCAGGTTTCCGAGACGATGCGTCCAAGCGGACCGCTCCTCCTCCGTGAAGTCCTCCAACCACTCGGACCCCTTGGCCGGGTTCTGCGGGAGCACGTGCTCCACAGTGACGATCTTGTGCTCGTAAGAAACGCCCGGCACGTTGGCGAGCTTCTCGTCCAGACGTAGCAGCACGTACTTGCGCACCGCCGTCACCAGGTAGATGTCTCCCTGCAGCCGGCGGATGGTCTCCGCCCGCTCCTGCTCGGTCAGCTCGAACGCCGGCGCGTCGAGCCCCTCCTGACCGAGCTGTTTGAGCAGATCGGAATACCGCTGAGCGCGTGGCGTCGCGTAGACCCGCCGCACGAGCATGCTGGCGGCCAGCCGCTCGAGCTGTCGCAGGAAAGCGTCCAGCCACTCCGGGTCGTCGCCGTGATGGCGCAGAGCCCAGAGCGCCGGGGGACGCCAGTCGCTGTTGTCGATCTGCGCGAGTCGCCTGAACCAGCGGTTGACGTTGCCCGCTCCCTCACTCGCCGTGTAGGACTGGTCCCGCATCTGCTGGTATGCGCTCGCGTAGGGCAGAAGTACGTCGTCGACGAACTCAGCCGCCTTGCCCTTGAACCGCGAGAGCACCTGCTCAGGGAACTCCTTGAGCAACTCCCTACGGGCCCGCTCCTGGGAAAACACCATCCTGAGATGCAGAAAGAGGTCGGCGAAGTCGTCACGCCCCAGCGACTCCTCCGCGTTCTCCCACTTCGTCGCGTAATCGCTAGAGACCTCGTCAGGCAGCTCTCCGATGATCAGCGACTTGAAGATGTCGGCCGGCGACAAGTCAAGGCCTCTGGCGTTCATGACGCTGAAGATGCGGTGCGCACTGTCGAGGTCTGGCGTGCTGACCACAACCAGGAACGTCCGCTCACTCAACATGCCGACCAACGCCAACCGGCGGTCCTCGGACCAGTCGGCGAGGCGCTGGCGGAACACCCTCGCATTTGCCTGGACCGCCCTCTGCGCGTCCGTCGACATGGCATCCGTCTTCACTTGCAGCAGGGACGCGATGGCACCCGAGGTCTGAACGTTCGTCTTGAAGAAGGCAGCGTCTCTAGCCCGCAGGGCGAGTCGCGGTTTCGGCGCCAGGTTCCGGATCTTGTTCCCCGGCTCGACCAGCATGGTGTCGAGGTCCCGCTTCAGGTCCTCGTCACCGGTCAGGTCGCGGAGGACCGCGAGGAGGATGGTGAGCGTCGTGAGTCGCTGCTGCCCGTCAATGACCTCTGCATCTGAGGACTCCCGACGCTTCACCAGCACGACTGAGCCGAGGAAGTACGGCTCGTCGTCGCCGCGATCCAGTGCCTCTACGAGGTCCTCAAGCAGCTGTGCGGCCTGCTCGACCTGCCACGCGTACGGGCGCTGGTAGTCAGGGATCCGAAAGTCGTAGTCACTGCTGAAGATCTTGTGCAGTGGAACTTCGTGCGCCTCGAGCTGCTGCATGAGGTCGAGTCTGCGGGATGCGAGTCCGTCCGTTCCGCCTTAAGGACGATTGCGCGTGTCGTACCGGCCGGGATTGCTACGACTGATGCGCCTCCCTGCTCAGTGACCTCATCTGTTCAGTGGGGCACGCCGGTGGAACTTGAGCGCACTCAAAGGAGACGATCCGTCGTTGAACGTCTTGACCATCGTCCGGGAGCGACCTTCGCAGCAACGCAACCCCGTAGGGCAGTGAGCGGGATACCTACTCCCTACGCCGGCAGGTCCTCGTCCCCGACCATGTGCAGGACGCCGCGGCCGCGGTCCTTGGCGCCGTACATCGCCCAGTCCGCTAGCAACAGGACCTCGTCGAGCGTCGTCCCGGGTGCGGCCATCGCCAGCCCGATGGAGGCCGACACCCGCACGGTCCGCCGTCCCACCTCGACCTCGTCCACGAGCACGGCAGCCAGCCCGTGCCCGATGGCCTCTGCCGCATCGGCGTCCACGCCTGGCAGGACCGCCACGAACTCGTCCCCACCCAGCCGGCCGACCACCGCCCCGGGCAGCTCCTTCGACACGTACTGACGCATCCGGCCCGCCAGCCGGACGAGCAGCTGGTCCCCCACCGCGTGCCCGCCGCGGTCGTTGACCTCCTTGAACCGGTCGACGTCCACGAACAGCACCGCTCCCCCGACGGCCAGCGCCGCGCGGCCGGTGTCGAGCAGGTGGCTGCGGTTGGCCAGCCCGGTCAGCGGGTCCTGCCGCGCCGACCGCAGCAGCGCCTGCTTCCACCCGTCGGCCTTGGTCGCCACCGCGGTCAGCCGGTCCACCGTCTCCTGCAGCCGCCGCGACTGCTCGTCATCGGCCTCGGGAGCGAGCGACGCCGTCGACGACGCCAGCGTGTCCAGCACCGTCTCCAGCGGCAGCCCGGCCGCCACCGCCTCCAGCGTCCGACCCTGCGCGGCCAGCAGGTCGCCGTCCCACCGGTGCGCGGCCACCTGCCGCCGCAGCGACAGCACGCTGCGCACCGGCCGGACCTGGTTCTCAAGCAGTTCCTGCTCGGCCACCGAGAACGCGTGCGGCTCGTCGTCGAAGACGCTTGACGGCGCCCGCCGGCGGCGGGACCGTCCGGCCGTGCGGACGCGCTTCACCGAGCTGGGCGGCTGCACGGTGCCGGTCCAGCAGGCGCCGATGGGACCGGTGTCCCCACCTGACCTCGCCGTGGCGGTCGCCGACGCCGGCGGCGTCGGCACCGTCACCGCGCTCGGCACCCCGCCGGAGGCCCTGCTGCGCCGGCTGGACGGGATGCGCGAGCGGACCCAGGGGGCGCTGGCGGTCAATGTCCTCACCACGGACGTCGACGACGACCTGCTCGCCGACCTCGCCCGGAGAGTGCGGCTGGTCGACTTCTTCTGGCGCGACCCGTCCCCCCGGCTGGTCGAGGTCGCCCACGACGCCGGCGCGCTCGTGAACTGGCAGTTCGGGTCGCTCGCCGAGGCGCGCGCCGCGGTGGACGCCGGCTGCGACCTGATCACCGTGCAGGGCGTCGAGGCCGGCGGCCACGTCCGCGGGCGCGAGCCGCTGCTCCCCCTCCTGCGCGCAGTGCTCGACGCCGTCGACGTCCCCGTCCTCGCCGCCGGCGGCATCGCCGACGGGCGAGCCTTGGCCGAGGTGATCGCAGCGGGGGCCGACGGCGCCCGCATCGGCACGCGGTTCATCGCGACGACGGAGTCCGGCGCCCACCCGGCGTACAAGCAGGCCGTCGTCGACGCCACCGGCGACTACACCGAGATCACCGGCGCCTTCGCCACCGCCTGCCCGCTGTACGCCACCAGCGCCCGGGCGCGCGTGCTGAGCAGCGCCGTCGAGCGGCGCGCCGAGCTGGACGACGACGTCATCGCCCGAGTGAGCAGCGGCCGGGCGCCCGTGTGGTGCAGGTCGGGGCTCCCGCCGGTGGCCGGCGCCGTGGGCCACGTCGACGCCATGTACGCGGGCGCCGCGTCGGCACGGTGACCGTTATCCAGCCGTTCGCCGAGGTCGTCGCAAGCTGGTCGCGCATCTCGAGCGGCATGACATCGCCACTGCTGCTACGGATGGCCTACAGTCGTAGCCGTGCGGGTGGCATCCAGGGAGTTGCGCAACGACACCGCCGGCGTCCTCCGCCGGGTGGCCGCGGGCGAGGTCGTGCAGGTGACGGTCAACGGCGAGCCGGTCGCCGAGCTCGGTCCGATCCAGGACCAGCGGTCCCACTGGACGCCGAAGGCGGTCTTCGTCGCCCGGCTGGCGCGGTCGCAGGCCGATCCGGCACTCCGGGAGGAGCTGGAGGCGCTCACCGGGGACACCGGCGAGCTCGGGCCCATCCGGTGAGCCGCGGACTGCTCGACACCAGCGTCTTCATCGCCCAGGAGAGCCGGGAGCTGGACGTCTCGGCGCTGCCGGACGAGGTCGCCGTCTCCGTGGTCACCTACGCCGAGCTGCGCGCCGGCGTCCTCGCCGCCACGGACGTGTCCGTGCGGTCGCGCCGGCTGTCCACCCTGCAGACCGTGGCCGACCTCCACCCCCTCCCCGTCGACACGGCCGTGGCCGACGAGTGGGCCCGGTTGCGGCTCCTCCTCGCCGCGGCGGGACGGCGGATCAACGTCAACGACACCTGGATCGCCGCGACCGCGTTGGCACACGAAGTGCCGGTGATCACCCAGGACGCCGACTACACCGCACTGGCCGAGATCAGCGACCTCCGCGTCATCTCCGTCTGACCCGGCTCCCACCCCGTGTGGCCGGTGGGGCGCACGGGGCGCCGGTGCCGCCGACACGGTGATCACCGCGCCACTGTCCCCGGTTGCGGTTACGTTTCCGCAGGGTGACGCACGTCACTCAGCCGACCCCGGGACAGGCAGGCCGATGCTCTACACCGCCTACGAGCTCAACCGTCGCGCCGGAGCGCCGATGGTCGCGGCGACCGGGCTGACCGCCCGGGCCCTGCACGCCCTGCCGGGCCCACTGGCGAAGAACCCCGCCGTCCGGCACGCGCGGGCAGCCTGCGAGATCCTCGCCAAGGCCCGCCCCACCCACGACCGGCCGGCCTACGGCATCACCACCGTGCGGGTCGCCGGCCGCGACGCCGACGTCGTCGAGCGGCCCACCATGACGACCCCGTTCGGCACCCTGCTGCACTTCGCCAAGCCGGACATACACGGCCAGCCGCGCGTGCTCGTCGTCGGCCCGATGTCCGGCCACTTCACCACGCTCATCCGGCCGACCATCCGCACGCTGCTGGCCGACCACGACGTGCACGTCATGGACTGGCACAACGCCCGCGACATCCCGGTCGAGCACGGCCGCTTCGGCCTCGACGAGTACATCGAGCACGTGGTGCTGGCGTTGAAAACCCTCGGCCCCGGCGCCCACGTCGTCGCCGTCTGCCAGCCCGCCGTCCCCGTGCTGGCCGCCGTCGCGCTGCTCGCCGCCGACGACGACCCCGCCCAGCCGGCCAGCCTCACCCTCATGGCCGGCCCGATCGACACCCGGGTCAACCCGAACCGGGTCAACACCGCCGCCGCGACCAAGCCGATCGAGTGGTTCGAGCGCCGGCTCATCGACACCGTCCCGCGCCGGTACGCGGGCGCGGGCCGGCGGGTCTACCCCGGCGTCGTCCAGCTCGCGGCCTTCATGTCGATGAACCCCCGTCGGCACCTCGGCGCGCACGCGCGGATGTACCGCGACCTCGTGGCCGGCAACGCGGCGGCCGCCGCGGCCACCCAGGCGTTCTACGAGGAGTACGGCGCGGTCATGGACGTCCCCGCCGAGTTCTACCTGGAGACGGTCGACCGCATCTTCATGCGCCACCTGCTCGCCACCGGACGCCTCACCTGGCGGGGCCGGCCCGTCGACCCCGGTGCCATCCGGCGGACCGCGCTGCTCACCGTCGAGGGCGCCAACGACGACATCTGCTCCCCCGGCCAGACCGAGGCCGCCCACGCGCTGTGCACCGGCATCCCGGCGGAGCGTAAGCGCCACCACCTGCAGCACGGCGTCGGCCACTACGGCGTCTTCAGCGGCTCCCGCTGGGAGAGCGAGGTCTACCCCGTCCTCCAGGGCTTCATCGCGTCGGCCCGCGACCGGGAGCGGACGGCCGCCCTGAGCTGAGAGGGCCGTCCGCCTCTGTCGCCGCGGACGCCGCCGGCACCACCATCCGGTCCCTCACCAGGATCGGGAGGTCGCCGCCGTGTACGTCACCCAGGGTCTGCACCGCCACGTCCAGCAGCGCCCGGAGACGGTCGCCACCGTCTGCGCCGGCCGCACCCGCACCTACGCCGAGACCGTCGACCGGATCGCCCGGCTCGCGGCCGCCCTCCAGGGGCTCGGCATCCGGGACGGCGAGCGCGCGGCGATCCTGTCGCTGAACTCCGACCGCTACCACGAGTTCCTCGGCGCGACGCTGTGGGCCGGCGGCGTGCTCGTCCCGGTCAACATCCGGTGGAGCGTCCCCGAGATCGCCGAGTCCCTCGTCGAGGTCGACGCCCGGGTGCTCGTCGTCGACGACCTCTTCGCCGGGTACGTCGAGGGCATCCGGACCGCCCACCCGGGGCTGCGCGACGTCGTCCACGCCGGCGACGGCCCCACCCCCGACGGCATGCTCGCCTTCGAGCAGCTCGTCGGCGCCGCCGAGCCGGTCGAGGACGCCCGCCGCGGCGGCGACCAGCTCGCCGGCGTCTTCTACACCGGCGGCACCACCGGCCGGTCCAAGGGCGTCATGCTCAGCCACGACAACCTGCTGACGTCGTCCATGGGGTTCCTCGCGGCCGTGCCCTCACCGACGGACCGGGTCTACCTGCACGCCCCGCCGATGTTCCACCTCGCCGACTTCTCCGCCTGGGTCACCGGCGGGATCCTGGGCGGCACCCAGGTGATGATCCCGGTGTTCGACCCGGTCGCGGTCATGACCGCCGTCCAGGAGCACCAGGTCACCGACGTCCTGCTGGTGCCCACGATGATCCAGCTGACGGTCGACTCCCCGCGGATCGGCGAGTTCGACCTGAGCAGCGTCCGGCGGGTGCTCTACGGCGCCTCCCCCATGTCCGACGCCCTGCTGGGCCGCGCGATGAAGGCCTTCCCCAACGCCTCCTTCATCCAGGCCTACGGCATGACCGAGCTCGCGCCCGTCGCCACCCTGCTGACCGCCGAGGACCACGAGGACCCGGTGCACCGGCGCTCGGTCGGCCGCGCCGCCCCGATCGCCGAGGTGCGCGTCGTCGGCCCGGACGACGTCGAGCTGCCCCGCCGCGAGGTCGGCGAGATCGTCGTCCGCGGCGGCAACGTGATGCTCGGCTACTGGAACCGGCCCGAGGAGACCGCCGACGCGCTGCGCGGAGGCTGGATGCACACCGGCGACGCCGGCTGGATGGACGACGAGGGCTACCTGTACCTCACCGACCGCCTCAAGGACATGATCATCTCCGGCGGGGAGAACGTGTACTCGGTCGAGGTGGAGAACGTCCTCGCCCAGCACCCGGCGGTGGCCACCTGCGCGGTCATCGGCGTCCCCGACGAGACCTGGGGCGAGCGCGTGCACGCCGTCGTCGTCCCGGCGGCCGGCGCGACGGTGACCCTCGAGGAGCTGCACGACTTCACCGCCGAGCGCATCGCCGGCTACAAGGTGCCGCGGTCGCTGGAGCTCGTCGACGCGCTGCCGCTGTCGGCCGCCGGCAAGGTGCTCAAGCGCGAGCTGCGCAAGCCGTACTGGGCCGGGCAGGACCGCGCCGTGCACTGACGACGGCGGCGCTGGCCGTCCTGCTCGCGGCCGGCTGCGCCGACGCCGCTCCCCCACGGTTCGGGTCGGTGGTGGCCACCGTGGACGTCGACGCCGCGGTCGGCGCCGAGGTCGTGGTCCACGACCTGGCGACGGGTCCCGACGGGACCGCGGCCCTCGTCGGGAACTCCTCGCGCGGCTGGCTGGTTGCCGCCCCGGGTGGCGAGACGACCCCCGTCCACCCGGGCAGCGAGCTGGTGTTCGCCGACGACGGCTTGCCGCTCGTCGTCGGCCATGCGCCGGCGCTGGGCGGGCCGCCGGACGCCGCCGTCCTCGACGGCGACGTCCTCTTCCTCGCCCGGGACACCCGGCTGGCCGCCGTCGACCCCGGCACCGGCGCCGTCCGGGCCACCGCCACCGCGCCCGGCCCGGTCACCCACCTGGCCTTGTTGCCCGACGGCGGCCTCGCCGCGCTGGTCCGCACGGACGGCGTCGCGCTCCTCCGGCTCACCCCGGACCTGCGCCCGGACGGCCATCCGATCGTGGCCGTGCCCACCGGCCCGGCCACGGCGCTGGAGGTGACCGCGGACGGCACCGCCGTCGTCGCCGCCTACGTCAACGAGGCGCAGGACGCCGGGCAGCTGGTCACCGTCGCCGACGGCCGGGTGCGGACCGTCGCCGAGCTGGAGGGCACCGACGACACCGCGCTCGACGTCGCCGTCGTCAGCGGCTCCGCCTACCTGGCGCTGTCCGCCTCGTACCACCCGGCGGAGCTGACGGCGGTCGACCTGGCCCCCGACGAGGTCACCGGCGTGGTGACCCTGTGCGGCGGCGCCGCGGCCTTCGGAGCCCTCGCACCGAGCGCCGACGGCGGCACGCTCACCGTCGTCGGCTCGTGCATCGACGCCGACCCTCCGCGGACCACCGCCCTCGTCCTCGGCCGGCCGTGACGCAATACCGGCCAACGAGACCGCGGGGCCCCGGAACGCGGCGTCCGGGTCGCAGTACCGTCGCCGCCTCGGCGAGGTCAGGGGGACGACATGGCGATCGAGCTGGTGCCGCTCTGCACGATGCGGGTGCAGCTGAAGCCGCCCATCGAGGTCGGGGCGGGGCCGGCCGGAACGCGGCTGATCTTCGAGGCCGAGAGCGCGAAGTTCGACGGGGACCGGTTCAGCGGGGAGATGGAGGGATCGGCGTCCGGCGACTGGCTGCTCCTCGGACCCGACGGCACGGGGATGCTCGACGTCCGCGCGACCTTCCGCACGCACGACGGTGCACTGGTCTTCGCCCAGTACCACGGCAGGCTGGACGCGTCGGACGGCATGGACCTGCCGAAGACGATCTACGTCACGCCGCGCTTCGAGACCGGCGACGAGCGCTACGCCTGGCTCAACCGGATCCAGGCGGCCGGCAAGGGCGTCGTCCACGAGGACCTCGTGCTCGACTACGAGTGGTACGAGCTGCGGTAGCGACCCGTGGCCGGCGTCCTCCCCCGGCGGGACCGTCCGGGCGTGCGGACGCGCTTCACCGAGCTGGTCGGCTGCACCGTCCCGGTCCAGCAGGCGCCGTTGGGCGCGGTCTCCTCGCCGGACCTCGCGGTGGCGGTCGCCGACGCCGGTGGGGTCGGCACGATCGCCTCGATCGGTCTCCCGCCCGACGTGCTGCTCCGCCGCCTGGACCAGATGCGGGGACGCACCTCCGGCGTGCTGTCCGCCAACGTGGTCAGCGGCGACCTCGACGACGGGCTGCTGACCGACGTCGCCGAGCGGGTGCGGCTGGTCGACTTCTACTGGTTCGACCCCGCGCCGCACGTGGTCGAAGTGGTGCACCGGGCCGGGGCGCTCGCGGGCTGGCAGGTCGGGTCGCTCGCCGAGGCGCGCGCCGCGGTGGACGCCGGGTGCGACGTCGTCACGGTGCAGGGGGTCGAGGCCGGCGGCCACGTCCGCGGATCCACGCCGCTGCGGCCCCTGCTGCGGGAGGTGCTCGACACGGTCGACGTCCCGGTCCTCGCCGCCGGGGGCATCACCGACGGGCGCTCCTTCGCGGAGGTCATGGCGGCGGGCGCGGCCGGTGCCCGGATCGGCACCCTGTTCGTCGCGACCGACGAGTCCGGCGCGCACCCGGCGTACAAGCAGTCGCTCGTCGACGCCACCGGCGACTGCACGGAGATCACCGGCGCGTTCGTCACCGACTGCCCGATGTGCGCCACCGGCGGGCGGCCCCGGGTGCTGCGCGCCTCGGTCGAGCGGCTCGCCGAGCTGGACGACGACGTCGTCGGCACCCTGGGCCGGTCGCGGACCGCGGTGCCGCGCGGGTCGGGTCTGCCGCCCGTGGCCGGCGTCGAGGGCCACGTCGCCGCCATGCCCATGTACGCGGGCGCCGGGGTCGGCGCGGTGACCGGCATCCGGCCGGCGGCCGCGGTCGTCGCCGAGCTGGCGGCCGCGCTGGGGCGGCGTCAGCCCGTGTAGTCGGAGGTCCCCGGCGTCGTCAGGTGCCGGTGCGCGCGGCCGGCACTCCGGGCCAGCCGGGCCCCGGCCGGAAGGTGCCGCGCCGCGACGGCGCCCGGTCGGCTCCCCCACCGGCGACGACCCGCAACGGCGCCGTGTGCGGCCGCTTCGGACGGGGCGGCAGGTTGTCGCGGCACCACCGCTCGCAGTCGGCCAGCAGGTTCCTTGTGGACGGCGCGCGGAGCGGCCTACCGGATGACGTGCCGGACAACGCTGCGGACTCCCTGGTCGAGGACGACGATCGCGGGCCTCGCTCCGGCACGGGGTGCGCAGGGGAAGCGAGGACGAAGAACTCACGCTAGGCCACGGCGCACGTCCGACCGCGGCACCGGCTCCCTCGGCGCGCCCCGGTCCGCAGCGCTGGCCTCCCCCGGGCGGGACGGGCATTGTGGGCCGCGCGGCGATGCCGCAGGGGCGTCCCGTCAGATCGCGAGGAGCGGCGGCATGCACGCACGGTCGACCAGCATCAGGGGCAACCCCGCCCACCTCGACGCCGGCATCGGCTACGTGCGCGACGAGGTGCTGCCGGCGTCCGAGCGGGCCGAGGGCTGCGTCGGCCTCTCGCTGCTCGCCGACCGGGACGCCGGCCGCTGCATCGTCGCCACCGCCTGGCAGGACGAGCGGGCCATGCGGGCGACCGCCGCGGAGGACCGCACCGTCCAGCACCGCCTGCTGCACACCCTCGGCGGCGAGCACGCCGACGTCCAGGAGTGGGAGATCGCCGTCCTCCACCGGGACCGCCCGGCCGGGGACGGCGCCGGCGCGCAGGTCACCTGGGCCCGCATCGCGCCGAACCACCTCGACGACCTGCTCGACGCCTACCGGGACAACCTGCTGCCCAAGCTCCGGGACCTCCCCGGGTTCTGCAGCGTCAGCATGCTGGTCGACCGGCGCGCCGGCCGGACGGTCAGCGTCACCAGCTTCGAGAACCGCGACGCCGCCGGGCTGGTCCGCCGGCACGCCCGCTCCCTGCGCGAGCAGTTCGCCCGGGCCATGGGCGCCAAGATCGTCGACGTCGCCGAGATGGACCTCGTCCTCGCCCACCTGCGGGTCCCCGAGACCGTCTGACCGTCCTCGGGTCAGGCCGACCCACGGCGGACGTCGTCCGGCGTGCACCCGAACGCCGACCGGAAGCCGCGGCCGAACGTCGCCGGGTCGCCGAAGCCCCACCCGTGCGCGACCGCGGCGACGGTGACCGCGGTCCCGCGCCGGGCCAGTTCCCGCCGCGCGCCCTCGAGCCGCAGCCGGCGCACGTACCCGGCCGGCGTCGTGCCCCGGGCGGCGCACAGCCCGTAGAGCGCGCGCACCGACACGTAGGCCCCGGCCGCGATCGTCGCCGGGGACAGTGACGGCTCGCGCAGGTGCGCGGCGACGTGGGCGGTGACCCGCGCCCACGCCGGGTCGTCGTCCACCGGGGTCAGCGCCCCGGCCAGCAGGTCGACCAGCGCCTCGGCCACCGGCTGCCCCAGGCGCCCGTCGAGGCCGCCGGCGCCGGCCAGCGTCGCCCCGACCAGGGAGGTGAGCAGCCCGGCGGCCGTCGGGTCGAGCAGGCCGCCGGGTGCGGCGGGCAGCCGGGACGACGGCACCATCAGCGTCCACTTGTGGAGCCGCCCCGGCACCCGGAAGCGCACCGGCTGGTCGGCCCGCCACAGCAGCGCCGACCCCGGACGGACGACGACCTGCGCGCCGCCCACCTCGACGAACTCGAGCCCCTCGCGGACGAAGAGGACGCCCACCAGGTCGGCGTCGCTCGCCGCCAGCTGGGCCCGCCCGCGCGACCCCGTGCAGGGACCGCACCGGCAGTCGACCAGCGCGAGGTCGCCGACGCGGTACCGGGTGAGCTCGACCGGGCCGGGGGCCCCCGGGCCCGATCGCAGCGACCACGGCAGGTGGGTGGCGTCGACCGCCTGCCGGAAGGCGTCGTCCCGCTCGCCGCGGGGCAGGTCGGCGAGGGTCCAGCGCTCGGCGGTCAGCGTCATGGGCACCTCCCGCCGCGCAGCCAACTCCGGGTCCGGTTCGGCGGCAAGGTCTGCAGGCATCGCCGCGGGAGGTGCAGGGACCGCCGCGACGGCGCGGACGGCGGCGGCCAGGGTCGGCCGCATGCGAGAGGACATAGAGTTCGCGACCGAGGACGGCGTTCCCCTGCGCGGCTGGCACTACACGCCCGACGACGGCCCCGCCGACACGCGCCGGCCGCTGGTCGTCATGGCGCACGGCTTCTCCGCCGTCAAGGAGATGCACCTGGACGACTTCGCCGAGCACTTCGCCGCCGGCGGGCTGGGCGTGCTGGCCTACGACAACCGCAACCTCGGCACCTCCGACGGCGAGCCGCGCGGGGAGATCGACCCGTGGCAGCAGGTCCGCGACTACCGGACGGCGATCACCTGGGCGCAGACCCAGCGGTGGTGCGACCCCGACCGCATCGGCATCTGGGGATCGAGCTACAGCGGCGGGCACGTGCTCGTCGTCGGCGCCCTCGACCGCCGCGTGAAGTGCGTCGTCTCCCAGGTGCCTCTGGTGAGCGGGCTGGCCAACGCCCGCCGGCTCATCCGGGCCGACCAGTTCGCCGACCTGCGGGCCGTGTTCGACGCCGACCGCGCCGCCCGCTACGCCGGGAAGCCGCCCGCGATGATGCAGGTGACCTGGGAGAAGGACCCCGCCGAGGTGTGCGCGCTGCCCACCGCCGACACCTCGGAGTTCTTCTTCGGCCCGATGCAGGACCGGGCGGCCACCTGGCGCAACGAGGTCACGCTGCGCTCGGTGGAGATGTTCGTCGAGTACGAGCCTGGCGCCTACATCGCCGACATCGCCCCGACCCCGCTCATGGTGGTCGTGGCCGCGAAGGACCACCTCACCGTCGCCGACCTCACCCTCGAGTACTTCGAGCGCGCCCGGCACCCCAAGGAGCTGCTCGTCCTGCCGGTCGGCCACTTCGAGGCCTACGTGGGCGAGGCGTTCCAGCGCTCCGCCCCGGCACAGCTCGACTGGTTCCGCCGGCACCTGACCTGACCGGCGGCCTGTGGAAAACCCCGGAGGAGGTCCTCCGGCGCTGCCACGGTGTGCGGCATGACCACACCGTTGCTCGCCGACGTCCCCGTCCGCTCCTCGCTCGCCCTGACCCGCCGCTGGGTGTCCCTGCTCCAGCCGCTGACCTTCGGCCGCCGCAGCCTCTGGCTGACCTGGCTGGGCGCCGACGGCCGGCAGTCCCCCGTCCTGCTGCCGGTCGACGACGTCCCGGCGCTGCCCGACCGGCGGCTCCTCACCGGGTTGCTCGAGGTCCACCGCGAGGTGGCGACCCACCTCACCGGCGACGGCGTCCACCTGGCGGCGGCGCTCTGCCGTCCCGGTGAGCCGGAGCCGGTCGAGGACGACCAGGAGTGGGCCGACGCCCTGCACGAGGTCCTCCACGACTCACTCGACGGCACCTGGAGCCTGCACCTCGCGGCCGGCGGGCGGGTCGAGCCGCTGGTCGACGTGCCGCGGTCGTTCCTGCGCCGGGTCTCCTCCCGATGACGACGCCGCAGCACCGCTCGCTCGACGTCCCCCGCTGGACGCCCGGACCGGGCGACTGGCTGGTCGACGTCGAGCCCACCGGGGACGACCGGACCCGCCACGGGGACCGGGCCGTGGAGGACGGGGACCGCGCCTGCGGTGACCCCTGACTCCCGGGTCAGTCCTGGCGGGCCTGCCGGCGCATCGACCACATCTGCGCGGGACGCTCGAACTGGGTGGCCACCTCCCAGCTCACCGCGCCGTTGACCACCTCGTTGCGGAAGTTGCCCACGGCCACCCGGGCGAGCTCGGGGTCGGCGGCGACCCGGCGGGCCAGCTCGATCGCGCGGTCCTCGACGGCGGACTCCTCCACCGACTGCCACGCCAGGCCCAGCTCGGCGGCGCGGCGCCCGTCGATCTCCTCGCCGAACAGCGCGATCGCCGCGGCGGCCTCGCGGCCGACCAGCCGGGACAGGATCACGTAGTGCCCGCCGCCGGGGTGCATGCCGCGCTTGAGGAAGCCGGCGAGCAGCCGGGCGTCGTGGGCGACGATCCGCAGGTCGGCGGCCAGCAGCATGTTCATCCCGGCGCCGACCGCGGAGCCCCGGACGGCGGCGATGGTGGGCACGCGCACCTGCCCGAGCCGGTAGAAGGAGTCGTAGATCCGGCCCATGCCCTCGTAGGCGTCGGGAGCGGCCGGGTCCTTCCCGGCGCTGGTCAGCGTCGCGATGTCGCCACCCGCGCAGAACGACCGGCCCACCGCGCGGACGACGAGCGCGCCGACCTCCGGCAGGGCGTCCACCTCGTCGAACACGCCGATCAGCTCGGACGCCATCGACGGGGTCAGCGCGTTGCGGCGGTCGGGCGCGTTGAGCGTCACCACCGCCACGCCGCCGTCGACCTCGAGCAGGACCTCGGCGTCACCCACGAGCGCACCTCCGGATTCCGGACCGGCCCGGCGCCGGCACTGCCGAGCATCAGACCACGCGGTTGCCGGGGCGGTCCGGGCGGCCGGAGACTCGCCGCACCGACCCCCGGAGCCCGCATGCCGACCGCCCGCCGCGCCTTGGCCTTTATCGCGATATTGGCCGCCACGGGGTGCACGGGTGTGGAGGGCGAGCCCTCGCCGGCACCTCAGACGTTCACCCAGATCCTCGCCATCGTCGACCTCGACGTGGTCGTCCCCGGCGGCGTCGACGTCCTCGACCTCGCCCCCGGGCCGGAGGGTGCGCTCGCGCTGCTCGCCGGCACCGCCGACCCGTCGGCCGTGTACCTGGCACCGGTCGGCGAGGACGGCGTCGGCGGGCTGCGCCGGCTCCCCGAGGCCGGCGACCGGCTGTTCGTCACCCCCGACGGCACCGCCCTGGTCACCGCCCCGGGCCGGCTCACCACGGTGCCGCCCGGCGGCGAGCCGACGGTCACCGGGCTCGACGTCGTCGGGGACACCGCCGCCGTCTCCCCCGCCGGTGACCGCCTCTACGTCGCCGGCGAGGACACGATCGCGGCGCTCGACCCGGTCACCGGCGCGCTCCGGGCAACGGCCGAGCTGGAGTCCGGCCTCAGCGTCCGCGCGCTCGCGGTCGGCCCCGACGGCGGCCCGACCGCGCTGCTCAGCGACGCCCGCGCACCTGACCTGGCCGACGTCGCGGTCCTCGGCACCTGGTCCGACGACCTGGAGCGGACCGGGCTGGTCGAGCTGGCGCCCGACCGGCCGGCCAGCATCCCGGGCGCGCTGCGGCTCGCCGACGACGGCACCGCCGTCGTCACGCTGACCGCGGGCTCCGGCGACGACCCGTTCCGGGTGGTGACCGTGGCCGACGGCGAGGTGACCGCGTCGCACGCCATCCCCGGCACCGACCGCCCCCTGGCCGACCTCGCCGTCTCCCCCGACGGGCGCGCGGCGTACCTGCCGGTGGCCGGGTTCGAGGTGGAGTCGGGCGTGGTCACTCTCGACCTCGGGAGCGGCGAGCAGCTCGACGACGTCCGGCTGTGCGAGGGCCAGGGGACGTTCGGCCGGATGGCGCTCACCGGCGACCGGCTCACCGTCATCGGCTCCTGCATCACCTCGGAGGCGGCGTCGTCGACCGCGTTCGTCGTCGGCTGACCCTCGCCAGCAGGGTGTGACCTGGACCACTATGGCGGCATCCCCGAACCGAGGAGGACTCCCCCATGGACCGGCTGCGCTTCGGCACCTTCCTGGCCCCGTTCCACCCCGCCGGTGAGAACCCCACGCTCGCGCTGCAGCGCGACCTCGAACTGGTCGAGCACCTCGACCGGCTCGGCTACGACGAGGCCTGGATCGGCGAGCACCACTCGGCCGGCACGGAGATCATCGCCTCGCCGGAGATCTTCATCGCCGCGGCCGCCGAGCGCACGAAGCACATCAAGCTGGGCACCGGCGTCACCTCGATCGCCTACCACAACCCGCTCTGGGTGGCCGAGCGCATGGTGCTCCTCGACCACCTCACCCGCGGACGCGCCATGCTCGGCTGCGGCCCCGGCTCGCTGCCCACCGACTCGATGATGCTGGGCCTGACCCCCACCGACACCCGCGAGCTGCTCGAGGTCGACCTCGACATCATCATGCGGCTGCTGCGCGGCGAGACGGTCACCGAGCAGACCCGCACGCACAACCTGGTCGACGCCCGGCTGCACCTGCGGCCCTACACGCAGCCGTGCTTCGAGATCGCCGTCGCCGCCGTCGCCTCGCCCACCGGACCGCGGATGGCCGGCCGGCACGGCGTCGGGCTGCTGTCGATCGGCGCCACGCTGACCAAGGAGGGCTTCGACGCCCTCGGCCACCACTGGAACGTCGTCGAGGAGCGAGCCGCCCACCACGGGCAGACGGTCTCGCGCTCGGGGTGGCGGCTGGTGAGCCCGGTGCACGTCGCCGAGACGCGGGAGCAGGCCTACCGCGACGTCGAGTTCGGCATCGAGACCTGGTTCCGGTACTTCCAGAAGACGGCGGCGTTCCCGCAGATGGCGGTCGAGGGCGGCGACCTCAAGGAGATGATCGACTTCGTCCGCGAGTCGGGGGTGGGCGTCATCGGCACGCCGGACGACGCGCGCGAGCAGGTGCAGCGGCTGTGGGACCAGTCCGGCGGCTTCGGCTCGATGCTCTTCATGGGCCACGAGTGGGCCAACCCGCAGGCGACCAAGCGGTCGTGGGAGCTGATCGCGCAGCACGTCATGCCGCACTTCCAGGGCGGGCAGGTGTCGCACGCGCAGGCGTCGCTGAACGCCAAGGAGCACGCCATGGGCAAGCGCGAGGACTACGCCGCCGCGCAGCTGCAGGCCGTGGCCACCATGACCGAGCGCTACGAGAAGGAGAAGGCCGGCCAGAGCTGACGACGGTGGCCGCAGCGCGAGGGCCTTGGCGCAGCGGACGCGTCCGGCCACACTCCGTCGGGTGCGCCGTGGTCCCGGGCTCCTGCTGGCCGTCCTGCTGCTGACCGGCTGCGGCGGATCGGTCGTCGAGGGCACGGCGGTCCCCCGGCCGGCGACGGTGTCGCTGGCCGGGGTCGCCGGGGCGGAGGCCGCCACCGTCGACGTGGCCGCCACCGAGGACGGCCGGTCGGTCGCACTGCTCGCACCGCCCGGCGGGGACCTCGTGCTGGCCGACGTCGCCGCCGACGGCACGACGACCGCCGTCCCGGTGCCCGGCCTCGACGCCGAGCGGCCCGGTCTCACCGTCGTCGCCGCGGCGGGCGAGGGCGTCGTGGTCGTGGGCGTCGCCGACGGGCGGCTCGCGTTCGTCGCCGCGGGCGCGCAGGGGGCCGGTTCGCCGCAGCCGGTGGGCACGGTCGGCGCCGCCGACGTCGCGGCCGTGGACGCCGTCACCGGGGCGGGCGTGCTGTACCTGGCGCTCAGCGGGGTCGGCCGGCCCGACCGGCTCCTCGCGGTCGACCCCGCGACCGGCGCCGTCCGCGGCGAGCTGGAGCTGCCCGGGGTCCCGCGCGACCTGCGCGGCACCGACGACGGCGGGGTCGTCGCCGCCGTCGACACCGGGCGGAGCGCGTCCGTCCTCACCGTCGACGCCGCCTTGGGCGTGGTCGCCGACGCGCCGCTCGGCCCGGGCGCGGCCGGCCCGCTCACCGTCGCCGACGGCGAGGTGTACGGCACCGTCGGGCGGACCGGTGAGGTCTCGATCACCCGCGGCGCCGAGGTGCTGACCACGGTGCCCGGTGACCTGCCGGCCGCGGTGGTCGTCGACCCGGCCACCGAGGTCGCCACCCTGGTGGACACCGTCGCCGACGCCGAGGTGCCGCGCGTGCTGCAGCGCACCGTCGACCTGGCCGCCGGCGAGGTCCTCTCCGAGGTCGAGCTGTGCGACAGCGGTGCCGTCGACGGCGCCGACGTCGACCGCGCCGGCCGCGTGTCGGTGGTCAGCGACTGCCGCGGCGAGCCGACCCTGTGGCGGTTGCGCTAGACCCACCGCGGCCGGCGCGTCACCTCGCCAGCGTGGCGAAGACCTCGTCGGCGATCACCTGGTGACCCGAGGGGTCGGGGTGCAGGCAGTCGCGGCCGCCGACGTAGTCCTCCGGCTCGAGCGCGCCGTACAGGTCGGTCACCTGGGCGCCGGTCTCCCGCGCCACCTGGCGGATGACGTCGTTGAGCCCCGCCTGCAGCGACAGCACGCCCGGGACGGCGCCGCCCTCCAGCACGACGTCGGCGACCACCGGCGCGGCGGGGTTCCTGCCCAGGTCGCAGGAGCCGATCGGGTTGTAGTACGTCGTCACGACGACCTCGGTGTCGCGACCGGCGACGGTGACCAGAAGTCCCAGGATCGCGGTGAGCCGCGCGCGGACCCCGGCCAGCGCGGCGTCCACCGTGGCCTGGCAGTCGGTGGGCGTGGGATCGAGGAGGCACGCCGCGATCGCGGGCCGCACGACGTCGTTGCCGCCGATGGTCACCGTGATGACCTCGACGTCGTTCCGCGGGTTGCGGTCGCCGTTCCGCTTCTCGATCAGGTCGAGCGCTGCTGGCAGCTGCTCGGCGATCAGGCTCGTCGTCGTCGCGCCACCCACTGCCAGGTTGACGAGTTCGAAGTCCACGGGCGCGTGCGGCGTCGCCCTGTCGGCGAACGGGTTGTACCCGTCGTCGAGCCGGTCCTCGAGCAGCTCCGGGTATCCCGTCACGTACGGCACCGCACCGACGCCCGCGGCCACGGAGTCGCCCAGTGCCAGGTAGACCGGAGCCCCCAACGGGTGCTCCTGCTGGGCGACCGCCGGCGTCGCCGCGAGCAGTGGCACCAGCGCCGCGACCCCGGCCAGCAGTTGCCTGCGCACGGCCTTCCCCCATCCCCCGGCCTGGGAGCACTCCAGCACCCTTCTCCGGAACCGGCCAGGGTCGAAGGTCTCAGACCGGCGGCTTCCACCCGGGGTCGCGGCCGGTGGCCCCGAGCAGGCGGTCCAGCGCCGGGGCGTCGTCGGGCACCGGGACGACCGGGCCGTACAGGTCCGGCGGCCGGTCGTCGTCGAAGGACTCGGCGAACGCGCGGCACGCCTCGGCCGCGGCGTCGTCGACGACATAGGGCTGGCCGGTGGCGACGGCCAGGTCCCAGCCGTGCACCACCACCTCGTCGAGCGCGACGACGGCGGCGATGTCGGCGGGCATGTCGACGCCGCCGGCCGCGGTCATCCCCTCGTGCGCCGCCGGGTCGTCCCACGCGGCGGCCAGCTCGGCGAGCTGCGCGGGGACGTACGTCCGCCAGTCGGCGGGCAGGTGGGTGGGGTCGGTGGAGGCGGTGCCGTCGACGGGCGTCTTCTCGGCGGCCATGCGGAAGGCGTACGCGAGTCCGGCGAGGTGGCCGAGGAGACCCGCCACGGAGGCGCCCTCGCACGGCGTCGGCGCGGTCAACTGGTCGTCGCGGATGCCGGCCACGACGCGCGCCACCTCGGCGGTCGCCGGACCCAGGTCGGTCGTCTGCATGTCGGGTTGACCGTCCCGCACGGCAGGACTCATCGGCGCCGGCGACGCGGTAGGAATGCACCCGTGACAGGGGGACGGGGGCACGGCTCCGCCCTCGTCCTCCCCAGCGTTGGACCCGACCCGGTCCCGCTGGCCACCGCCCTGGCCGCCGTGCTCGGGTACGCACGCGGCCGCCGCCCGCTGTTCTTCCGCTCGCCCAGCCACCCGCAGGGCCGGTGGGTGCAGGTGCTCGCCTACGCGTTCGACCGCTTCGACGGCCAGCCGCCGGAGACCGCCGACCACCCGACCGACCGCGACGTGCTGGTCGCCGAGGGACTGCACGGGCGGCTCGACCCGGCCGGGTGGCGGGAGGTGCGCACGACGATGGACGAGGTCTGGCCGACGCTCCGCGGGATGGTGGACCGCGCCGCCGGTCGTGCGTTCTGGGAGCTGCCCGCCGACGAGTTCTCCGTGCTCGCCGAGCCAGGGACGGTCGGCGCGGCACTGCGGGACGTCGGCGGGCGGCACGTGCGCGCGGCGCTGCACCACCGCCACCCGGCACTGGTGCCGCTGCTGGACGGCGTCACGCGGCGCCAGCTGTACGGGCACGTGGCCGAGGGTGACAGCGGACCGGAGGCCGTGGTGCACCGGGAGCTGGTGGCGAACGCGGCCGCGTTCACCGTGCTTGAGACGGCGACGGCGACACTGCTCGGCCGGCCGCTGACCCGGCTGCGGCTGCACGACGTCCTGCTGTGGCTGGCCGGGTCGCTGCGGATGACCCACGCGGTCGCGGTCGGGCGGGCGCTGGCCGCCGACTCGGAGCAGGGCCTGGAGGCGCTGCTGCCGGCGTGACGTGGGCTTGGGTCGGTTGTTGATCATCGGCTGAGTGCACGGGACACGTGCGGACACGCCGGCGCGAGCGGCACGCATCCGATGATCGACTCGGCCGGCCACCGTTCGGGTGGCTCGTCCACAGGGGTGCCCGGATGACGGCCCCGTTCTGGTTATCGTCCCCAGCCGTGCGTGATCACCGCGGGGGAATGCGACTGACGGCAGCGGCCGTCGCACTCGGGACGGCGCTGTTGTCCGGGTGCGGCTCCTCGGACCCGGCCCCCAGCGAGACGCTCCCGTCGGCCACCTCCGCGGCGCCCACCACCGAGGCGCTGCCCGCGGTCGGCCCGGCCGACTTCCCGGTACCGCCGGAGGCCCGCACCCAGGACGCCGCAGGCGCCGAGGCGTTCCTCCGCTACTGGATCGACCTCCTGGAGCGGCAGCAGTCCATCCCCGCTGGCCAACCCTTGCGCGAACTCGGGCCGGATTGCGGCGAGTGTCAGCGCATCGCGCGAGTATTTGACGAGACCGCCGCGGCTGGCTATCAGTACCAGGGCGGTGAGCTGACGCTCAACGACGTGACAACACCAAGGCTTGATGGAGAGGCAGCAGCCTTTGGGTTCGGCATCCGGCAGGAAGCTGTGCAACGGATCGATGCGAACGGGGTGCCGGTCGACGAAGGACAGGAAGTTGCGCCGAACATTGCTGGCGGCATCGACCTCCTCTGGTCCTCCGCTCAGCAGTCCTGGATCGTCACGAGTTTTGGGTACGGATGATTAAGCAAGCCATCCGCTGCCTGTTTGCATGGCTCTGCGTCGCAGCATTCATCCTCGTCGCCGCGGAGCCTGCTGGTGCCGACTGCAGCTACTCCAAGTGCCCTGAGACAGGACTCGATGATGGTGCTGTGACGACGGCGTTCTCGGGAGGTCGTGTCCCCGAGGTCGTCGGCGCTGTCGGGGCTGCAGCAGTCGACTACGTGTGGCGGCTACGCCAGCCGTGTGTGCTCGCTGACGAACGTAATGGCTTCTGCGGGATTTTCGACTTCCAGGAGTGCCCGGCGGAGCCCGGCCAGGTGGTCCGCTTCCTCACCGTCCAGCAGCGCCCGGTCGTCCGTCCTGATGGGACCGCCGTCGTCGAAGTACCGGCAGGGTTCGCTCCCGGTGACCTACTGGAGGACTGGGCCGACGTCCGGACGGCGTGCATCGACATCACCGCGCTGAACCCGCCGCCCTCGCCGGAGGAGGTGTTCACCTACTTCCAGCGGCTGCCGCTGCCGCAGCTCCGCACGCAGCACGCGCCGCCGGGCAGCGGGCTGTCCGGGCTGCCGGTCGTCTTCTGGACCGACTCCCCCGCCACGCAGACGTTCACCGTCGACATCCGCGGCTTCTCCGTGGTGACCGTCGCCCGCGCCGAGCAGTACACCTGGCGCACCGGCGACCCCGCAGTGCCGACCCTCACCAGCACCGAGCCCGGCGGCGCCTACCCCGACCACGCCGCCGAGCACCTGTACCGGTCCGGCACCTACACGGCCGGCCTCACCGTCACGTGGGGCGCGACCTTCACCGTCGACGGCAGCGCGCCGGCCGACGTCCCCGGGACCACGACCACCGAGGGTCCGCCCGTCACGTTCGACGTCGTCGAGGCCACCGCGGTCCTCACCGACCCCTACGACTGAGCGCACACCGCTTGCAAGCTGCTAGCATTCTGCGACATGCGGACCCTTTATCTGCGCAACGTCCCGGACGACGTGGTGGAACGCCTCGAGCGCATGGCCGACCGTGAGGCGATGTCGGTGGCCGCCCTCGCTGTCCGCGAGCTGACTGCGGTCTCGCGACGGGCAGACAACCCGGCTCTGCTCAGAGCTCTTCCCGACCTCGGCATCCCGACCCAGGACGTCCTCGAGGCACTGGACGCCGACCGCACCGGACGGTGATCGTCGCCGACGCGTCAGCGGTCGTGGCAGCGCTCCTGAACGCAGGACCCGCACGCGCACTGTTGAGCGAGGAACAGGTCCACGTCCCGCACCTCGTCGACGCGGAGGTGACCAGCGCACTGCGCCGTCTGGTAGCCGCAGACAGCATGACCGCCGACCAGGGGTGGGCGGCGCTCGACACCTGGCGTCGGCTCGGCGTCACCCGCCAGCCCATGAGCGGCCTGCTCGACCGCGTCTGGCAGTTGCGGGAGAACGTGACCGCGTACGACGCCACGTACGTCGCGCTCGCCGAGGCGCTGGACTGTGCGGTCGTCACCGCGGACGGGCGGCTGGGTCGGGCACCGGGTATCCGGTGCCCGGTGACGGTCGTTCCCGGCTGAGGAGCAGGCCGGCCCTCCCGCCGGAGTCGGACGGGAGACGCTCCGGGAGGAAGAGATGACCGACGACCCGTACCGGCTGTCCCGCTTCGTCGACGCCCAGGCCGGCACCTACCCGCAGGCGCTCGCCGAGCTGCGCGCCGGGCGCAAGACAAGCCACTGGATGTGGTTCGTCTTCCCGCAGGTGGCCGGGCTCGGCCGCAGTCCGACAGCGCAGCACTACGCGATCAGCGAGCTCGACGAGGCGCGCGCCTACCTCGCCCACCCGGTGCTCGGCCCGCGGCTGGTCGAGTGCGCCGAGGCGCTCACCGGGCTCGACGGCAGCGACCCCGTGACGGTGTTCGGTCCGGTCGACGCGGTGAAGCTGCGCTCGTCGATGACGCTGTTCGCGCGCGCCGACCCGTCGCAGCCGGTCTTCCGCGCGGTGCTCGAGCAGTACTTCGACGGGCGGGAGGACGACGCGACGACGTCCCGGCTGTAGTGGTCGGCACGCTCGTGCTCTGCACACAGGTGTAGGCAGAGCACGAGCGTCTCCAGGACGACTCAGCCGGCCGGTCCCCGCCCACTCCGCCGCGTGAGGACGCGCGTCACAGCACTCCACCCGGCGCGCCAGCCCGCCGTCGGCGAGGCTTGATCACGTGAGCGACGACAGCGGATCCGGATACGTCACCGGCGGCCAGGAGTACAGCCGCGACACCAACTACATCTCCGACCGGATCACCGCCGACGGCTCGGGACCGTGGCCGGTCGAGCCCGGGCGCTACCGGCTGGTCATCGCCCGCGCCTGTCCGTGGGCGAACCGGGCGGCGATCGTGCGGCGCCTGCTCGGCCTGGAGCCGGTGATCTCGATGGGCATCTGCGGGCCCACGCACGACGAGCGCAGCTGGACCTTCGACCTCGACCCCGGCGGCCGCGACCCGGTGCTCGGCTACGAGCGGCTGCAGGAAGCCTTCTTTGCCCGCGACCCGGAGTACCCGCGCGGCATCACGGTGCCGGCGATGGTCGACGTCCCCACGAAGGCCGTCGTCACCAACGACTTCCTGCAGATGACGCTGGACTTCTCCACGCAGTGGACGGCGCACCACCGCGACGGCGCACCCGACCTCTACCCCGAGCACCTGCGGGACGAGATGGACGAGGTCATGCAGCGGGTCTACACCGAGGTCAACAACGGCGTGTACCGGTGCGGGTTCGCCGGTTCGCAGCGGGCCTACGACCAGGCCTACGAGCGGCTCTGGACGGCGCTGGACTGGCTCGAGGAGCGGCTGGCGACCCGGCGGTACCTCATGGGCGACACGATCACCGAGGCCGACGTCCGGCTGTTCACCACGCTGGCCCGCTTCGACGTCGTCTACCACGGCCACTTCAAGTGCAACCGGCAGAAGCTGTCCGAGATGCCGGCGCTGTGGGCCTACGCGCGGGACCTGTTCCAGACGCCGGGGTTCGGCGACACCATCGACTTCCCGCAGATCAAGGAGCACTACTACGTCGTCCACGCCGACATCAACCCGACGCAGGTCATCCCGATGGGCCCGGACACGGGCACCTGGCTGACCCCGCACGGCCGCGAGGAGCTCGGCGGGTCACCCTTCGGCGACGGCACCCCGCCGGGCCCGGTCGCGCCCGGCGAGGAGGTGCCGGCCGACCGGGGTCCCGGCGGCATCGGCCACCGCCCCGACGAGGAGCGGCAGCACTGAGCCCGGGCGGAGGCGGGGTCAGCCGTCCCCGCCTCCGCCACTGTCGCCGCCGCCCCACCGCCTCCGTCGGAGCCGCCGCCCCCGTCACCGCTGGTGGCGAGGAAGCCGCCGGCCGCCAGCGTCCCGGGGCCGTGCGCACGGCGGAGCGAGGACCGGCCCACGTTGTACCCGCCGCCCGCGTCGAAGCCGCGGCGCCGCTCCGAGCACCACGACTGCCGTCGTGCGAGAACGGTCCCCCTGCCGCCGATCGCGTGGAAGTGTCCCCTGCGCGCCGCCGGACGGGTCAGTCCCCGCCGCCTCCCCCGCCGCCGTCACCCCCGCCACCGCCGTCGCCCCACCCGCCGGAGTCGGAGTGGCTGCCGTGGTGACCGTCGGACCAGGAGCCGTCGCCGTACGAGCCGCCGTCGCCCCCGCTGTGACGCGCGTGGCGGCCGGGCGGACGGGACCGGCTCAGCCGCGAGCTGAGCATCATCAGGAAGACCGCCACCAGAACGGTCACGATCACGAAGGCCGTCATGGGCGGGACTGTGCCCGACGCCGGCGCCGAGCGGGAGGAATCGCTCCGCGGCACTCCTCGCCCGCAGGTGCCGCGACCTGCGCCGTCACCGGGTCGGCACAGCGCCGCGGCGCCGGCCAGGGTCTCCCGCTCGAGCCACTCCAGCAGGAACCGCGGGCCGTCCACCCGACGACCGTGACGCCTCCGGGCGTCGGGAGGCACCCGGGGGTCGTCGTGACACACGACGACACACCCGGGTGTCCGCACGACCCGGTGACGGCGAGGTGCCCGGTCGACGGGGGCGGGGCGGCGGTGCGCCACCGCCCCCGTCGTCCTGGGATGTCGGGCGGGGAGATCAGGGGTGCCGAGCCGGCGGGACGCCCGCCGCGCGGAACCCCCAGCCCCGATACCTCCCCGCCCGGTGGCCCCGACCCAGCGAGTGCCAGGTCAGGGTCACGCCCGGGAGGGCGTCGCACTGCCGACGGTGCGGTGCGGGGAGGACCCGACCTCGGCCGGCGGCTGGTGCACGCCCGGCAGGGAGGTCAGTCGGGAGAGAAGGACGGGTCGCGCAGGGCAGCGGACACGACGGCGGCAGGCGACGTCGGTGCCCAGACGAAGGAGTAGGCGGCGGGCGGGGCCGCGCAGGGGCACACCGCCGCCACGGCGGCGACCGAGGTCGACGACGACAACGTCGGCGCCGCGGGCGCGGGCGGCCTGGGGTCGGGCGCCGGGGACACGGGCTCGGCCGGCAGGTCGGGAGCGGCCGGCGGGTCGCCGCGCGCGGGGGCGGACCGCGAGCCGGTCCGGGTGTCCGCGCGCTTGGTGTCCGCAGCTGAGCCGGCCGGGGACGGGTCGGTGCCCACGGGCGGCGCGGTCGCCGACTCCAACTCGGGCAGGTCCGCGGCGGTGGGGCCGCCGACGATCGTGGCGACGGCGGACCCCGCCACCTCGACGACGACGTCGACGGCCGTGACGGTGACGGCCACGGGCGCCTGCGCGGTCGGTTCGCCGACCGCTGCGGCGGGGGTGGCTTCCGCCTCGACGGCGGGCTCGGCCGGTTCCTCGGCAGCGGGCTCGGAGACCGGGTCGGTCGCGGGCTCGATCACGGGCTCCGCCGCAGGGACGACGACCTCGGGGACGACCACCTCGGGGACGACCACCTCGGGGACGACCACCTCGGGGACGACGACCTCTGGTGCAGGCACCACCGGCAGGACCACCGGCGCGAGCACCGGGGCCACGACCTCGACGACCGGAGCCGGCAACGGCAGCACGACGTCCGGCGCCGGGGACACCACCGGCTCGAGGACCGGAGGCACGACCTCCCCCACCGGGGCGAGCACCGGAGGCAAGACCTCCCCCACCGGCGCGACGACGGGGGGCACGACGTCCGGCAGCGGCGGCACCACCGGCGGGACGACGACGTCCACCACCGGGATGGCCGGCGGCGGCACCGCTCCGCCTCCGCTCCCGGGTACTTCCACGATCGGGGGGACGACCGGTCCCACGACGGGTCCGACCACCGGCGGCACGACGACATCAACCACCGGATCGACGACCTCGTGCACGACGTCCGGCGGCGGCAGCACCACCGGCGGGAGGACCGGCTCGACGACCTCGACGACCGGCTCCAGCACCGGGCCGGCGACCGGCGGGACCACGACGTCCACAACCGGGGTGGGGAGCGTGGGCAGCACCGGCCCACCTCCGTGGCCGGGCACGTCGGGAACCGACGGGACGGCCACCGGCGGGACGGCCACCGGCGGGATGACCTCGGCCACCGGCTCCACGACCTCGACCACCGGCGGGAGGACCGGTTCGCCGACCTCGACCACCGGCTCCACGACCTCGACGACCGGCTCGACGACCGGAGCGTCGACCGGCGGGACCACCGGCCCGCCACCCTGGCCGGGCATAACGGGAACCGGCTCGACGGCCTCGGCCACCGGCTCGACGATCGGGGCGGCGACCGGCGGGACCACGGCCTCCGCGACGGGAGCCGCCTGCGGCGGGAGCACCGGGCCGCTTCCCCGGCCGGGGTTGTCGGGGACCGGCGGGACGGCGACCGGCGGGAGGACCTCGACCGCCGGCTGCACGACCGGCTCGACGACCTCGGCCACCGGCTCCTCCACCGGAGCCGCGACCGGCGGGACGACGGGCTCGACGACCGACTCGACGACCGACTCGACGCCCTCGGTGACCGGCTCCGGCGTTCCCGCGGGAACGTCCGGCTCCACGACCGATGCCACCGGCTCGGTCACGGCCTCGGCCACCGGAGCGACGTCCTCGACCACCGGCAGCGGCGTCTCCGCGGGAACGTCGGCCGGCGGCTCCACCGCCGGGACGGGCACCTCGGCAGGCGCCTCGGTGATGTCCTCCACCACCGGCAGCGGCGTTCCCACGGGAACGCCGACCGCCTCGACAGCACCGCCGAGCGCGGTGCCCGCGGGGTCGAGGGGATCCTCGGCGCGCGCCGGGGAGGACGCCAGCAGCAGCACGGCGTGGATGCCCGCCACCAGGCAGGCCAGCAGGAGGAGCCTCCGCAGCCAGGGCACGGCGACTGCGGACCTCACAGCCACCGGTGCCGAGTCTGCTCCCCGCACACGAGCAGACTAAGCCGGATCGGATCCGTCCGCTCGTGGATCACGGTTTCCCGGAGCCAGGCGTGCGGGCGCTCAGACGACGCGGATCCGGAGCCGGCGGAACCCGCGGCCCTTGCTCTCCAGCTTCACCACCTCGACCCGGCCCACCATCGCCGTGGACGCCACGTGCGTGCCGCCGTCGGCCTGCAGGTCCAGGCCCACGATGTCGACGATGCGCACCTGCTCGATGTCGGGCGGCAGCAGGTCGGTCGCGGTCCGGATGAGGTCGGGGATCGCGTAGGCCTCCTCGCGCGGCAGCGTGCGCACCTCGATCGGCCGGTCGGCGGCGATCTCGGCGTTCACCGCCTCCGCCACCCGGTCGCGGAAGTCGGCGGGCACCTCGGGGAGGTCGAAGTCCATCCGCGCGGTCAGCGGCTCCATGTTGCCGCCGGTCACCTTCGCGCCGAAGTCCCGCAGCACGACCCCGGTGAGCACGTGCAGCCCCGAGTGGGTGCGCATCAGCGCGGTGCGCCGCTCGTCGTCGAGCGCGCCGCGCACCGCCGTCCCGGGCGGCGGCACCGGGTCGCCCTCGACGGGGACCAGGTAGAGGTCGTCCCCCTTCACCGTCCCGGCGATCCGCGTGCGCACCCCGCCCCACAGCAACACGCCCTCGTCCGGCGGCTGCCCACCACCGCCCGGGTAGAAGGCGGAGCGGTCGAGGACGACGCCCCGCTCGGGGTCGACGGCGACGACGGTCGCGTCCCACTCGCGGACGGTGGCGTCGGCGAGGTCGAGCCGGTGGGTGTGGCCGTGCCGGTCAGTGCTCACGGGTCCATGCTGCCCGGTCAGGCGGCCGCCTCGGGAAGCGCCTCGGCCCGGGCGAGGAAGGCCGCCACCAGCCGGGCGCAGGCCGCGGCCGCCTCGGGCGCCCGCTCGGCGACCTCCCGCCGCAGCGTCGGCACCAGCGCGGCGGCCTCCGGCGGTGGCGGGCCGGTGAGCGCCCAGGTCTCCTCCCACGCCGCGAAGGCGGCCGGGTCGATCTCCGGGTGGAACTGCACGCCCAGGTGCGGGCCGGCGCTGAACGCCTGCACCGCGCGCCCGGTCCGGGCCACCTCGACCGCCCCGGGGGGCACGGTGAACCGGTCGCCGTGGAACTCGAACCACGGCCCGGCGGGCACCAGCGCGGGGTCGGCGGTCGCGACGTCGAGGAAGCCGTGCTCGCCCGCGGGCGCCGGCGCCACCACCCCGCCCAGCACCCGCGCCAGCGCCTGTCCGCCGAAGCAGACGCCGAGCACCGGCGTCCCCGCGTCGACCGCCCGCCGCAAGTAGGCCAGCTCCGCGCCCAGCCACGGCACCGCGTCGTCGTAGGCGGCCGCACCCGAGCCCATCACCACCAGCGTGCGCAGGTCCGCCGGGTCGGGCAGGTCGGTGAGCAGCGGCGACGGCCCGACGGTCGTGCCGACGACGACGGTCAGCCCCTGCGCCTCCAACGCCGGCCGCAGCGTGCCGACCAGCCGGGAGCCCCGGGAGGGATCGGCGTCGTGGACGAGGGCGAGCGCGGTCTGCACGGGTGCAGTATCGGCGGGTGCCCGAGGGACACCGACCGTCCGCGCCCGGCGCCGTCCGCACGGTCCCGACCGGGGACGTCGACCTCGCCGCGACGCTGGGCTCGGTCCTCTGGCTGCCCCGAGACCCGACGGCGCGGGTGGCGCCCGGCCGGTTCGAGCGGGCCACCTGCACGCCGGAGGGCAGCGGCACCGTCGTCGTCACGTGGACGCCGGGCGCCGGCACCGCGCGGGTGGAGGCGTTCGGGGACGGCGCCGGCTGGCTGCTCGAGCGCGCTCCCCGACTGCTCGGCTGCGAGGACGACGTCACCGGCTTCGACCCCGCCGGCCCGCCGCTGCGCGACCTGTGGCGACGCCACGGCCGGCGCCGGATCGCCCGCACCGGCACGCTCTGGCACGACCTGGCCTGCCTGGTGGTGCAGCAGCGGATCAGCCGCCTCGACGCCGCCGACCAGTGGCGCCGCCTGGTGACCACCCACGGCTCCCCCGCGCCGGGCGTCCCCAGCCTGTGGGCGCCGCCGCCTCCGGCCGCCCTCGCCCGGCTGTCCCACGCCGACCTGCACCGCCTCGGTCTCGAGCGCCGGCGGGCGCAGACGCTGGTCGCCGCCGGCGCCGCGCTGGCCGGGCACCAGGACCTCGCCGACGGCGACGTCGCCGCCGGCACCGCGGCGCTGCGCTCGGTCCCGGGCGTCGGCCCGTGGACGACCGGCTGCCTGGCCGCGCTCACCTGGGGCGACCGGGACGCCGTCCTTACCGGCGACAGCGGCATCCCCTCGCTGGTGACGTGGGTGCTCGCCGGCCGGGCCCGGGCCGACGACGCCGCCATGCTCGACCTGCTCGAGCCCCACCGGCCGCACCGCTACCGCGTGCTCGGCCTCGTCATGGCCAGCGGCCGGCGGCCTCCGCGGACCTCGCCGCGCGGCCGCCGGGAGGACATCACCCGCCGCTGACCGGCCGGTTCGGCCGGGGTCTTCCGCTGGCGCGTCCGGTCCAGCAGGCTGTGCGACGCGGCGGTGCCGCGCGGGCGCCGCCGTCCCGACAGGAGGACGGCATGTACGCACGCTCGACCACGCTCACCGGGACACCCATGACCGTCGACGACGGCATCTCGTACGTCGTCGACGAGGTGATGCCCGCGGTCACGAGCATGCCGGGCAACGTCGGCCTGTCGATGCTGGCCGACCGGGAGACCGGGCGCTGCATCGTCACCTCGTCCTGGCACGACCGCGAGGCGATGGCGGCGAGCGAGGACGGGGTGAAGGGGCTGCGCGAGCGGGCCGGCGGCATCTTCGGCGGCCCGCCGGAGGTGCAGGAGTGGGAGGTCGCGGTCATGCACCGCCGCTCGGAGGCGCCGTCGGGCGCGGCCACCCGGGTGACGTGGAGCCGGGCCGACCCCGCCGACGTCGACCGCATCCTCGACGCCTACCGGACGATCATGGTGCCGCGGATGGAGGGCTACACCGGCTTCTGCAGCGTGAGCCTGTTCCTCGACCGGGAGAAGGGACTGGCCTCCTCCGCCGTCACCTTCGAGGACCGCGAGTGCATGGCCGCCAGCCGCACCCACGCCCGCGCCAGCCGGGACGACTTCGCCCGCCTCATGCGGATGGAGATCACCGACCACGACGAGTTCGACCTGATCCTCGCCCACCTCCGCATCCCCGAGACCGTGTAGCGCGGCCCGGGCCGGCGGTCACACCACCCGGGTGAAGGCCGGCCAGACGTCGTCGGGGGCGGCGGCGACCAGGCCTGCGCCGAGCGCGCGCGACCACGCCAGCTCCGTGCCGGCCTCGTCGCGCCACGACCAGCAGCGCCGGGTGAGGTGGTGCAGCCGGTGCTCCTGGGTGAAGCCGATCGCGCCGTGCACCTGGTGGGCGAGCTTGGCGACGGTCCCGACCGCCTCCCCCGCGCGCACCTTCGCCGCCGCCGCGGCGAGCACCACGGTGTCCGCGTCGCGGTCGAGCGCCTGGACGGCGGCGTCGACGAGCGCGGCGGTGGCGGTGACCTCGCCGGCCATCTGCGCGAGCTCCACCTGGATCGCCTGGAACTTCCCCAGCGGCCGGCCGAACTGCACCCGCTCGCCCGCGTACTGCACCGTCCAGGCCAGCACCTGCTCGAGCGCGGCGGCGATCTGCACCGCGCGGGCCAGCGCGTAGCGGGCCCGCACGAGATCCGCCTGCGCCGGCGACAGCAGCGCGCCGGGCACGCCGACGCCGTCGAGCACCAGCGACCCGCGCGGCTCCCCTGCCAGGTTGACCGCCCGGGATGCGTCGAGCCCCGCGGCGTCGACCACGGCCAGCACCGCCCCCTCGATGCCGGCCGGCGGGGCGGCGAGCACCGCGACGTGCCGCGCGACGCCGGCCCACGGGACGTCGGTGGCGGTGCCGGTGAGCACGAACCGCCCCGGCCCGTCGCCGTCGTCGGAGGGCTCGGCGGTGACCGCCCCGTCCGGCGCGACGGTCAGCGGCTCGTCGGGTGAGGGCAGGGCCAGCCCGGCGGCCAGCACCGCCGGCCCGGCGACGAGCAGCTGCTCGGCCACCGGCACCGCACCGGCGCCCGCGGCGAGGGTGCGCACCACCGCGACGGCGTGGGCGAGCTCACCGCCGGACCCGCCGGCCTCCTCGGGCAGCCCGACGCCGGTCAGCCCGGCCCCGGCGAGGTCGGCCCACAGGCCCTCGTCCCACGGCCGCTCGGCGGTGAGCACGAACGGCTCGTGGCCGGTGAGGATCTCCCGGACGGTCCCGACCACCAGGTCCTGGTCGCTCATCGCAGCCCCAGCCCGCGCGCCACGATCCCCTTGAGGATCTCGTTGGTCCCGCCGCGCAGCGTGTAGCCCGGCGCGTGCAGCTGCGCCTCGGCCAGCGCCCGCCCGAGCGGGTCGGGGCTGTCCAGCGACGCCGGCACGTCGACCACCCGGCGCACCTCGTCGACGACGTCCTGCTCGAACGTCGTTCCCGCGTCCTTGACCAGCGCGGCCGGGATGTCGGGGAGCTCCCCGCGGTCGAGCGCGGCGGCGATGCGCAGCGACAGCTGCCGCAGCGCCAGCGCCCGCGCGGACAGCCGGCCGAGCACCGCGAGCTGTGCGGGGTCGCCGGAGGCGGCGGCCCGGCGGCCGAACTCGGCCAGCAGGGGCCAGGTCGACAGGAACCGCTCGGGCCCGGAGCGCTCGAAGGCCAGCTCCGCGGTCACCTGGTGCCAGCCGGCGCCCTCGGTGCCCAGCAGCATCTCGCCGGGGACGACGACGTCGTCGAACACGACCTCGTTGAAGTGGTGGCCGCCGTCGAGGATGCGGATCGGGTTGACCGTGATGCCGGGCAGCGACAGGTCGACCAGCAGCTGGGTCAGCCCCTGGTGCTTGCCGCGCGGGCCCTCGCCGGGCGGGCCCGAGCGCACGAGCACGATCCCGTAGTGCGAGTGGTGGGCGTTGCTGGTCCACACCTTCGCCCCGTTGACCACCCAGTCGCCGTCGGCGGTCCGGGTGGCGCGGGTGCGGATGGAGGCGAGGTCGGAGCCGCTGTCGGGTTCGCTCATCCCGATGACGAAGTAGCACTCCCCCGCGGCGATGCGCGGCAGGATCTCCTTGCGCTGCTCCTCGGTGCCGTAGCGCAGCAGGTTGGGCCCGGACTGCCGGTCGGCGATCCAGTGCGCGGCCACCGGCGCCCCGGCGGCGAGCAGCTCCTCGGTGACGGCGTAGCGCTCCATCGCGGTCCGCTCGTGACCGCCGTACTCCCTCGGCCAGGTCATTCCCAGCCAGCCGCGGGCGCCGAGCTTGCGGGAGAAGCCGGGGTCCACGCCGGAGAGCCAGGTGTCGACGTGGGTGGTGAACGTGCCGGCGGCGAGCTCCTCGGCGAGGAACTGCCGCACCTCGAGGCGGACCTGCTCGGCGGCCTCCGACCGCGGCGCGGGCGCCAGGGTCAACTGGTCGGTGCTCATGCGGACTCCGGTTCCCCACGTCGTCGTGGCAGTTGTCTGCCCACGGTTGTACAGCGCACCGGCCGGGGCCCGCCCGGGAGGGTCAGCGCCGGTCGTCGCCGGGGAACGCGTCGGCGGCGAGCTGGCGCAGCTCCGCGACGGCGTCCCCGGCCACCGTGGCCAGCCGGGTGGCCGCGCCCGACACGAGGCGGCGGACGGCGGCGGGGTCCAGGCCGAGGAACTCGCCGATCCCCGCGGCGGCGTCCAGGCCGGGGAACGCGCGCGCCGGCTCCGGGGCCGCCGCCTGCTCGGGCGACCAGCGCATCGCGTCGGCGGAGACGGTGAGGTCGCCACCGGCGCCGTCGAGGGCGTCGCAGAGGTCGTCGCTGGCCGCGCGCCGCGGGGCGCGCTCCTCGCCGGCAGGTCCCACGGCCGCCTCCTCGGGGTGCGCGCCGACGTGCTGGGGGGATACCGCGATGGTCCGCCCGGGGCGGGCCGGCCGCCAGGGGTCGGCCTCGTCCCGGGCGATGGGGTCAGGGCAGCCGGGTCAGCGCCAGCAGCGCGACGTCGTCGGCCCGGCGGGGACCGGTCAGCGCCGCCAGCAGCCGGTCGCAGAGCTCGTCGGGGTCGGCGACCTCTCCCTCGCCACCGGCGGCCACGGCCCGCAGCCGGGCCAGGCCGGTGTCGATGTCGGCGGTGCGGCTCTCCACCAGCCCGTCGGTGTAGAGCACCAGCGTGGCACCCGCCGGCAGGAGGCCCGACCACTCCGGCGCCGGGCCCGGCGGCGCGCCCAGCAGCCGGCCGGCGGGGACGTCGAGCAGCTCGGCCCGCCCGCCCGAGACCAGCAGTGGCGGCGGGTGCCCGGCCGAGGCGATCCGTAGCGCGCCGGTGGCCGGGTCGAGCCGCGCGAACAGCGCCGTGGCCATGCGGGGCAGCCCGAGCAGCGGCCAGCTGCCGTGCAGCCGGTCGACCAGCTCGGTCGGACCGGGCCGCTCGGCCAGCAGCGCCCGGTGCACGCTGCGCAGCTGCCCCATGGTCGCCGCGGCGGTGACGTCGTGGCCGACGACGTCCCCGACGGCCAGCGCGACGTCGCCCTCCGGCAGCGGGACGACGTCGTGGAAGTCGCCGCCCACGTCGGCGCCCCGGCTGCCGGGCAGGTAGCGCACCGCCAGCGCCAGCCCGGGCACCGACGGCGGCACCGGCGGCAGCAGGCTGGCCTGCAGGGCGTGCGAGGTCCGCGACTCCAGCTCGATGCGGGCGGCGACCTCCAGGCCCTGCGACATCTGCAGCGCCAGCTGCTCGGCGGTCTCGACGTCGGCCTCGGTGAACGGGCCCCGCCGGGCGTCGTTGCCGAGCGTGATCACCCCGAGGGACCGGTTGTCGGCGACCAGCGGCACGCAGACCAGGTCGGTCAGCTCGAGCGCGGAGGAGACCGCCAGGTGCCCGGGGCCGGTGACCATGCGCACCAGCCGGCCCTGGTCGACGCCCCGCAGCCACACCGTCCGCCGCCCGGCCATCGCCTGCACGCTCGGGTGGTTGCCGTCCCGGCGCGGCAGGTGCAGGTCGCGCAGCTCCTCGACCAGGTGCCGGCGCGCGGGGTCGGCGTGCGCCACGACCGGCTCGACCAGACCCCGCTCGGTGAGCACGTCGATCACGCAGACGGCGGCCAGCCGGGTCACCGCCAGGCTCGCCAGACGCTCGACGGTCTCGGTCATCCCGTGCCCGGCGGCCATCAGCCGCGCCGCCTCGAGGAGGAACGCCGACCGGTCGGCCTGCCGCACGGTCTCCTCGTGCAGCCGGACCCGCTCCAGCGCCTGGCCCGCCTGCCGGCCCAGCGTGGCCAGCAGCTCGGCGTCGGCGGGGGTCAGCGCGCCGCGCGTGCCCGGCTCGCTCAGGCTGATCAGCTCGCTGTCGTCGGTGACGCCGAGGACGAGGACCAGCGCCCCCAGGTGCCGGTCGTCGGCGGCCGACACCGGGACGACGACGATCGACTCCTGCCCGGCCTCGGCCATCGCCGCCGCCAGCTCGGGCCACCGCTCGCGCAGCCCCGGGCCCAGCGGCACCGCCCGCACCCCGCCGGCCCGCACGAGTTCCACACCGTCCTCGGCCGCAGAGACCAGCGCGTCGCGCAGCTCGGGCGTCAGGCCCTCGGCGGCGGCGAGGGCGACCGGCACCGGCCGCCCGGGCACCGCGCGCCCGGGGCGGTGCCGGGCCAGCCACAGGCCGGCGCCGCCCGCCTGCACGGCGCCGCGGGCCCGGCGGACGACGACGTCGGCGACCCGCTCGGGCGAGGCCGCGGCGGCGAGCTCGGAGACGACCTGCTGCAGCGTCCGCGCCCGCGCCTCGGAGTCGGCGGCGGCCCGCTGCGCGGCCAGCAGCGCCCGCTCGTAGCGCCGCCGCGAGGTGGCCTCGAAGACCGTGGCCCGCACCAGCAGCGGCCGCCCGTCGTCGTCGCGCACCTCGACGGCGTTGACCAGGCAGGGGAGCACCGAGCCGTCGGCCCGGACGACGTCGAGCGCGACCTCCCGCACCGCTCCCTGTAGCCGCAGCAGCGGCGCGAGGTGGGTCTCGAAGTACACCCGCCCGCCGGCGCTGAGCAGGTCGGGCAGCCGGCGGCCGAGGACCTCGTCGGGCAGGCGCCCGGTCCACGTGCAGAACGTCCCGTTGACCTTGACCACCCGCCCGTCGGGGACCATCGACAGGTAGCCGCACGGGGCGTTCTCGTACAGGTCGGCGGGGTCCTCCTCCAGCAGGCGGGCGAGACCGCCTGGACGCTCGTGCCGTTCCTCCCCCACGGTGCCGTCCGTCTCAGCGCTCGAGGAACGCCCGGATCGCGGCCACCGTCTCCTCCGGCGCCGACAGGTGGGGGCAGTGCCCGGTCGCGGCCAGCTGGGTGAAGACACTGCCCGGCACCTGCTGGTGCACGTAGCGCCCCACCGGCTCGGGGGCGATGGAGTCGTCGGTGCACTGCAGGACCAGGGTCGGCACGCAGACGGCGGGCAGGTCGGCGCGGTTGTCGGAGAGGAAGGTGACCCGGGCGAACTGCCGGGCCACCACGGGGTCGGTGCGGCAGAAGCTGGCGGTGAGCTCGGCGGCCACCTCCGGGTTCTCCGGTCCCGCCACGACCGGCCCCAGCGCCGCCGCCCACTGCTCGGGGTTGCTGTCGAGCGAGTCCAGCAGTGCGGCGACGTCGGCCCGGCTGAACCCACCGGTGTAGCCCTCGTCGTCGACGTAGCGGGGGCTGGGCCCGACCATCACCAGCGCGCCGAACAGCTCCGGCGCGCGGAGGACGGCGAGCACGCCGATCATGGCGCTCACCGAGTGGCCGACGAACACGACGTCGGAGAGGCGCAGCGCCCGGCAGAGGTCGACGACGTCGTCGGCGTAGCCGCCCAGCGACGCGTACCGCTGCGGGTCGTAGGCGGTGAGGTCGGAGCCGCCCGAGCCGACGTGGTCGAAGGTGACCACCCGGTGGTCGACGGCGAAGTCGGGTTCGACGGCGCGCCACATCGTCTGGTCGCAGCCGAATCCGTGCGCCAGGAGCATCGGCCGGGCCGTCTCCGGTCCGCTCACGCGCACACAGTTCCGTGTGACCACGCTCACCGCCCGACCGTAACGGACGGACACGTCCCTGTCCCCGTCCCACCCCGCAGCGCGCCGGGACACGCCGCGCGCGACCCCCTGTCCCCCGGCGGTGCGGCTGCCTACCCTTCCCTCGTCCCGGGCCGCAGAGCCCCTCGCGCGCCCGGGCCCGGACCCGCACCGAGGGGTGTCATGACCGTCGCACCGGCTCCCTCCCGCCCCGCCGTCCCGGGCGGTCCCGCACTCCGCACGGGCAGCTCCCGCGCGGTCGACTCCGAGCTCGTCCTGCACCGGCTGGTGCGCCGCGAACTGCGGGTGCTGGCCGAGCTGTCCACCTGGGCACCGGCCGACGACGCCGCCCGCGCCGCCGCGCTCACCCGCCACGCCGACCTGGTCGGCCGGGTGCTGCTCGCCCACCACGCCACCGAGCGCGAGCTGCTCTGGCCGGCGCTCCTCCAGGCCCTGCCGGCCGCCGGCGCGGACGCTGCGCGGGCGGCGCTGGCGGGCTGGACCGCCCGCTGCGCCGCCGTGGACAACGCGCTGCGCGACCTGTCGACCGCGGCCCGGCAGTGGGCGGTGGCCCGCACCGAGCGGGCGCGGGACGCCTTCGCCCTGGCGTGCCTGGACCTCGCCCGCGCCGTCGAGGAGCACACCGCCACCGAGGAGCGCGACCTGCTGCCGCTGGTGGCCGCGCACCTGCCGCCGGCGCGGTGGACGGCGATCAGCCGCGCCGCGCGCCCGGTGCTCGGCCGCCGCGAGCGGCTGCTGGTGCTGGGACTGGCCCTCGAGGACGCCTCCCCCGCCGAGCGGGCCCGGCTGCTGTCGGGCGTGGACCGCCGGCTGCGGCTGGCCTGGCGGCTGACCGGCCGGCGGTCCCACCGCGCCGCGGTGGTCCGGCTGCGCGGGGCTCCCCCGGCCGCCTGAGACGGGGGCTCAGTAGCGGGAGGTGCCGCAGTCGCGGCAGCGCTTCTTGGCCGTGGTGGTCTCGCCGGAGCAGTTCGGGCAGCTCCAGGTGACCCGGTCGCCGGTGCGCTCGGTGGTGCGGTCGGTGACGGTGGTGCTCATCGCGTCGTTCTCCCTGTCCTCCGGAGCCCCCGACGGTAGGCCGCCGGGATGACGGGGAGGTGTCGTGCGGGTTGCCGACGGTGCCGGGCCTCCCCTGGCCCCGGCCGCCATCGGGCCACGCGGCGCTGGCGGCCCACTGGGACGCGGGTGCAAGTCGGCCTCCCAGTCGCGCTGCAGTCCCGCGCAGGGGGTGGGCGGGAGCGTCCTCGCAGCGAGCCGGACCGCGGCTCCCCACCGAGGAGGCACTGCCATGACCCGCACCCGCCTGACCCGCACGCTGCTCCGCACCGCCGTCCCCACCGCCGCGTTCGCCGCGGTGCTCGCCACCACCGGCACCGCGTCGGCGAACTCCTACGCCTACAACGCCTACGACACCGACGGGAACGGCTACATCGACCTCTACGCCTTCGACGACAGCGGCGACGGCTGGGAGGACACCTGGGCGGTCGACTGGGACGAGAACGGCCTGACCGAGCAGGTCGCCGTCGACACCGACGGCGACGGCTGGGCCGACACGTTCGCCTTCGACAGCGACGAGGACGGCTACGTCGAGGAGGTCGGCGTCGACACCACCTACAACGGCCTGCCCGACGTGTGGGGCGCCGACACCGACTACGACGGCTACGTCGACGCGGTCGCCTACGACTACGACGACGACGGCTACGCCGACCACTCCGAGCTCGCGACCTCCGCGTCCTACGCCTACACGTCGGTGAGCTACGTGTTCGCCGAGGCCGACGGCTGGACCTACTGGGAGGTCAGCGTCGAGTACGGCTACGGCCTGGTCTCCGAGCAGACCGCGGACAGCGGCATCGACGCCAGGACCGGCGCCCTGCAGATCACCGGGAACACCGCCGACGACGACGCGGTCGACGCGGCCGCCGACGCCCTGCGGACGCTGTTCTGAGCCCGGACCGGTGAACGCCGCGGCCGGCGCCGGTCACGAGGACGTGGGCACCCCCTTCCTCCTCGTCCCCGGCGCCGGCGGGCGCGCGACCGGCCCGACCCGGCGGCGCGGGACGGCGACACGCGCAGGCACGTGACGCGGAGCCCGGGACGGCGGAGGATGGACGGCCGCTCTCCGTGCCGGCAGGACCCGCGCGGCAGGGCCCGAACCCGTCCTAGCAGAGGGAAGTGCAGTGCCGGCCACCCCGTCCGACGTCGTCCCCGACCCCGAACTGGCCCGCGAGCAGGAGTACGTCACCGACCTCTACCACCGCCTGGACGCCGCCCGCGAGCTGGCCGCCCGGCGGATGCGGCAGGCGATCACCTGGCCCGCCGTCGACCCGCAGGCGCTGCAGGAGCGCGACGCCACCGTGCGCTTCCACGGCGAGCGGGTCGTCGCCCTCGACGCCGCCGAGGCGGGGTTGTGCGTCGGTCGCATCGACCGCGCCGACGACGGCGGCGCGCTCTACGTCGGCCGGATCGGCCTGCCCGCCGACGACCCGGCCGGCGACCCCGCGCTGGTCGACTGGCGCGCTCCGGCCGCGCGGCCGTTCTACGTCGCCACGCCCGCGCACCCGCTGGGCATCGTGCGCCGCCGGCACATCCGCACCCGCGGGCGCACCGTCGTCCGCCTCGACGACGAGGTGCTCACCACCGGCGTCGCCGGGTCCGGGCTCACCGGCGAGGCCGCGCTGCTCTTGGCGTTGGACGCCTCGCGGACCGGGCGCATGACCGACATCGTGCGCACCATCCAGGCCGAGCAGGACCGGGTCATCCGCAGCGACGCCGCGGGCGTGCTCGTCGTCCAGGGCGGCCCGGGCACCGGGAAGACGGCGGTCGCGCTGCACCGGGCGGCCTACCTGCTCTACACCCACCGGGAGCGGCTGGCCCGCCGTGGCCTGCTCGTCGTCGGCCCCACGCCGACCTTCCTGCGCTACATCGCCGACGTGCTGCCCGCCCTCGGCGAGACCGGCGTGCTGCTGGCAGGGCTGGGACAGCTGCGGCCGGGCCTGGACGCCCGCGGCGAGGAGCCGCCGGGGACGGCCGCACTCAAGGGCCGACTGGAGATGGTCGACGTGCTGCGCGCCGCGGTCGCCGACCGCCAGGGGGTGCCCGACGCGCCGCTGGAGGTCGTCGTCGACGGCTACCCGCTGCGGCTGCGGCCGATCGACGTCAGCCGGGCGCGGGCCGCGGCCCGCAAGGCCGACCCGCTGCACAACCTGGCCCGGCCGGTGTTCGTCCAGCGGGTGGTCGACACGCTGACCCGCCGCTACGTCGACCGGATCGGCGCCGGCGTCCAGGCCGGAGCCGACCTGTTCGACCGGGAGGACGTCGCCGCGCTGCGCCGGGAGGTCGCCGAGGACCCGCAGGTGCGCTCGCTGCTGGCCCGGCTGTGGCCGGTGCTCACCCCCGAGCGGCTGCTCACCGACCTCTATGCCGACCCGGCACGCGTCGCCGCGGCCACGCCGGAGTGGTCCGACGCCGACCGCGCGCTGTTGCACCGCCCTTCTGGCAGCGCCTGGACGCCGGCCGACGTGCCGCTGCTGGAGGAGGCCGAGGAGCTGCTCGGCTTCGACGACAGCGTGCAGCGCGCCCGCGCCGAGCGGGACCGCCACCGCGCGCTGCAGCGGGCGCAGGAGACCCTCGACGTGCTGCACGGCTCCCGATCGGTGGACCTGGAGGACGAGCACCTGGAGGCCGAGGTGCTCAGCGCCGGCGACCTGCTCTCGGCCGAGGACCTCGCCGACCGGCACCGCGAGCTCGACCTGCGCACCACCGCCGAGCGGGCCGCCGCCGACCGGACCTGGACGTTCGGGCACGTCGTCGTCGACGAGGCGCAGGAGCTCTCGCCGATGGCCTGGCGGCTGCTGGTGCGCCGCTGCCCGACCCGGTCGATGACCGTCGTCGGCGACGTCGCGCAGACCGGCAGCCTGGCCGGCGCCGACCGCTGGGAGGAGGTGCTCTCGCCGCACGTGGGCAGCGCCTGGCGGCTGGAGGAGCTGACGGTCAACTACCGGACACCGGCGGAGGTCATGGCCGTGGCCGCGGAGGTGCTGGCCGCGACCGGCACCGGGCTGCGGCCGCCGCGCTCGGTGCGCACCGGCGGCACCCCGCCGGCCGCCGAGGTGACCGGGGAGTCCGGCCTCGCCGGGCGGGCGGCGGAGGTCGGCGCGCACCTCGCCGGGCTCGAGGGGACCACGGCGCTGGTCGTGCCGCCGAGCCGGCGCGACGAGGTCGTGGCCGCGCTGTCGGCGCTGCGGCCGGACGTGCAGTCCGGGCCCGACGCCGACTCCTCGCTCGGGCCGGTGGTGCTGCTGCCGGGCGAGGCGAAGGGGCTGGAGTTCGACTCGGTCGTCGTCGTGGACCCGCAGGGGGTGCTCGAGGAGGGCGTGCGCGGGCTCAACGACCTCTACGTCGCGCTCACCCGGGCCACCCAGCGGCTGACCGTGCTCTCCCCCGGTCCGCTGCCGGCCGTGCTGTCCGGGCTGGGCGCCGCCGCGGCTTGACGAAGGACCGCTCCTCCCCCCACGCCTCGCGAGCTCGGCGCGGGCCCCTGAGGAGCGGCCGTTCCAGCACGTCACCACGCTCGTGCTCTGCACACACCGGTGTGCAGAGCACGACTGCTCGCGGGACCACCACGGCCGCGGCCGGGTCTCCTTCCGCGGACGGTCGTGCTCTGCCCCCACCTGTAGGCAGAGCACGACTGCCGCCCGGGCTACCCCTGGGCGGCGGCGGGGCGGAGGACGACGCCGCTGGCCGGGCGGGCCGGGATGCGCCGCAGCGAGATGGTCAGGTCCTGGTCGGCGGGGATGTCGAGGGGCAGCCGCGCCAGGCAGGGCGCGAGCGCAGCGAGCAGCGCCACGGTGATCTGCTCACCCGGGCAGCGGTGGTTGGTGCGGGGGTCGCCGCCGCCCTGGGGCACGAGCTCGTAGGCGCCGATCTCGCGGCCGAGGAAGCGCTCGGGCCGGAAGGCGTAGGGGTCCTCCCACAGCTGCGGGTCGTGGTTCTGCCCGTAGAGGTCGAGCAGCACCATCGCGTTCCGGGGGATGGTCTGCCCGCCGAACTCCAGGCGCCGCGGTGCCCGGCCGCCGATGAACGGCGCGAAGGGGTAGAAGCGCCGGACCTCGTGCGCCCACGCCTCGGCGAACTCCGGGCCGGCGCCGGCCAGCTGCTTCCGGTACTCCGGCCAGCGGGCCAGGGCGTGCCCGGAGAAGGCCGTGAACCAGGCGACCGCCGTCGTCGGCCGGATGACGTTGAGCAGCTCGACGGCGGCCACCCGCGGGTCGAGCAGCCCGCCCTCGACGTCGCGGTGGGCGGCCACGACGTCGAGCACCGACCCGGGCGGCGCGTCGAGCTCCCCGCGGCGGACCCGCTCGACGATCCCGCCCAGCCAGTCCTCGCGCCGGCCGCGAGCCCGCCGCGCCCGCCAGTGCCGCGGCCCGCCGGTGGCGAAGCCGTCGACCATCGCCACGAGGTCGGCGGCCAGCGCCGGCACCTCCTCGTCGGCCACCGGGACGCCGGCCCAGCGGGTGACCGCCCCGGCGATGACCTCCGCCGACGCGTCGAAGAGCACCACCTGCGGCCGGGTCGCCCACTCCTCCGCGGCGGCGTCCCACGCGGTGGTGGCGCGCTGCACGAGGGCGTCGATCCGCTCGGGGTCCATGAGCACGGACACGAACATCGCCTTGCGGACCCGGTGTGCCTCGCCGTCGAGGGTGTGCACCGCGCCCTTGCCGAACAGCGTCCCCTGCACCGGCTCGGGGATCGCGTGCGCGCGGTGGACGTGGTCCTCGTCGTAGAGGAACCGGGCTGCCTCCGGGCCCTCGATGCCCACCGCGGGCAGGCCGCCCAGCCGGGTGCCCACCGCACGCTCCCCGTGGGCGCGGCGCAGGTCGGGCAGCCAGGCGTAGCCCTTGGCGAACAGGGCGAGGGAGTTCTCCAGACGCATGGGCCCGGGCTTGCCCCGCGCCGGACCGGGCCAACCGCTCAGCCGGACCGCTGGGACTGCAGCCGGTCGTCGCGCGGCTCGGTCGGGGTGTCGGCGGGCGGGTCCGCACCGGGCCCGTCACCGGGCTCGCCCTCGCGCCGCCCGGCCGAGCGGCCGTGGCCCAGCCGGCGCAGCAGCGCGGCGACCTCCCCGGCGGCCGAGGTCGTCGCCGGGCCCTCCGGCAGCCGGCCGGCCACCTCCTGCAGCGCCTCGGCCAGGCGGCGCTCGTCGGCGTCGAGCATGCCGCGGTAGGCGGGGTCGAGCAGGTAGCCCGTCGGCGGGGCGGACAGGCAGCCGAGGAGATCCAGCAGCACCTCCAGGCGCCGCGCCGCCTCCGCCGGCGCGGTGTCGCCCCGCGCCATGGCCACCGTCTCGACGTCCTGCTCCCACAGCCGGCTGCGCGCGGTGTCCTCCTGCAGCGCCAGCACGGTGCCCGAGCGGTGGCGGGACCCCTGCGAGCCCTGCACGGCGCTGCGCACCTGGTGGGCGATGCGGATGAGGTCGTCGTCGAGCATCGAGGTGCCCACGAACAGCACGTGCCGGGTGAGCAGCAGCGAGTGCAGGACGCCGGACAGCGCCGCCCGCGAGTCGCCCAGCTGCAGGTACTCCTCGCGGGTCAGCACGACGCTGTCGGGGTGGGCGGCGTCGCCGTGCAGCTTGAGCAGCCACGGCCGCCCGGGCCGGGCCTCGTCGTACGGCAGCACCGCCAGGTCCCGGCCGATGTCGGCGGCGGCGAGCTCGACGAGCGGGTCGTAGTTCGTCGTCACGAACTCCTGCACCGGCAGGTCGGCGATCAGCGCGTGCGCGAGCGCGTACGGGCCCGGGCCGAAGCGCTCCTGGACGAAGTCCTCGAGCCGCTCGCGGCCCAGCTCCCGCGCCAGCAGCGCCGCGGCGTCCTGCGGCGGCAGCCGGGTCAGTCCCTCGCGCAGGTCCCCGCCCAGGCCCGAGTGCCCGGCCAGCTCGCCGAGCAGCTGCTCCCACGTGGGCAGGCCGGCGGCCGCGCTCACCCCGGCGCCGATGAACAGCGCCAGCTGGCCGCGGCGCGCCCGCTCCCCCAGCTGCTCGGCCAGCGCGCACAGCGGCTCGGGCAGGTCCCAGCCGGTGCTCTCCCCGCGGCGGATCCGCTGGGCGGCGGCCAGGTCGCTGGACCCGCGCAGCACCAGCGCGACGTCGAAGCCGTGCTCGTCGGCGGCCTCGTGGAGCACCGGCAGCAGCTGCCGGATCAGGTCGCCGCGGCGCCCGGCCGCGCCGCCCCAGCCGGTGCCCAGCGCGGGCAGCCCCACCAGCCGCCGGGCCCGGCCGTGCACCGGCCGGTCCACCTCCCGCGCGGCGACGGCGGCCAGCGCCTCGCGGGCGCCGTCGAGCAGCCAGTCCAGGCCCCGGCCGTCGTCGTCGACGGTGTCGAGCAGCCACGCCTGCCGCGGGCCGGGACCGGGCACCGGCAGCACCCGCTCCGTGCCCGACCAGGCGAGGTCGACGCACACGCCCTGCTCGTCCTCGTCGGTCACCAGCCCGGCGGGCAGCAGGCGCCGCCAGCTGGCGGCGACGCGCAGCGTGCGCCCGGTGGGCACGAGGACGTCGTCGCAGGACAGGCGCGTGAGGTCGGCGCCGACCACGAACACGTGTCCGCTCACGCCCCGGGGCCTACCCCGGAGTACCGCTCCAAGACCTCCGCAGGCCGGTCGCAGGTGCGCCCGGCGAGGGTCGCTGCCGTGACCGCCCGTCGCCTCCTCCCGTGCGCCTGCCTGGTCGCCGTGCTGCTCCTGCCCGCCTACTCCGCGGCGGTCACCGGCACCGCGAGCCCGGCCGTCCCGCGATGCCGTCCTCGCGGTCGGTCAGGTGGCGCTGCCGGACGGCGGCACCGGCTGGGGGCTGGTGCGGGTGGACGCGAGCGGAGCGGCGGCCACCGTCGCCGTCGACTCCCCGAGCTGGCGGACAGCCGCAGCCGCGCCGCCGTCGTCACCGAGGGCGGGGACACCCTGGTGCTCGCGCTGGGCGCCGCGGCGGAGGGCCCGCACCTGGTGGCGGTCGACGCTGACGTCGACGTCCGCGGGGCTCAGCCGCGGGCGATGTTCACCACCGTGGACGCCGGGTCGGCCGAGGCGCCCGGCGAGGCGTTCGACCTGGGCTCGGGCGCGGAGGCCAGCCGGGTCGGTGAGGTGGCCGTGGGCGGCGACGGCACCGCGTGGGTGACGGTGGCCGGCTGGGACGCCGTGGACCCCGTGGACGCGACCTGGCACCTGGTCGGCGTCTCCGGCGACGTCCTGCAGGAGATCGACCTGCCCGGCGGCGCGGTGCCGAACGGCGACCTCGCCGTCGACCCGGCCACCGGGCGGACCACGCCCGTGCAGCTGGCCGCTGGGTCAGCGGATCGGCCGCCGACGGCCGGCCGGGAGTGTGGCTGGTCGGCTGACCTCAGGCGCCGCAGCCACCGGCCGAGCAGGCGCAGCCGCCGCACCCGAGCGGGCGGGCCGGCGCCGGGCGGTTGGCCACCGCGCGCAGCCCGGCGGCGGCCACGAGCAGCGGCACCGCGGCGAGGCCGGTGACCAGGGCGGCGACGACCGCGGCGACCTCGGCGGCCCGCCCGGTGCCCTGGGAGACCGCCGTGGCGGCCAGCAGGGCGCCGACGAGCCCGGCCCACACCAGCAGCGCCGTGCCGCCGCGGCGGGCGGCGCCCCGGCGGGCGAGCGCGACGCCGGCGCCGGCCAGCAGGAGCAGCGGAACGCCGAGCAGGAGCACCCAGCCGGTGGCGGCTGCCGACACCACCGCGACCGCGGCGGCGGCGACCCCGCCTGCCACCGCCGCGGCACCGGCCGGCACCGACCCGGCGCGCAGCAGGGCGACCCCGCGGCCGGCGGCGAGCAGGCCCAGGCCGGCCAGCAGCAGGCGGGCGCCGAGGTCGCCGGTGACGACGGCGACCACCGCGAGCACGACGAGCCCGACCCCGAGCGCCGCCCGCACCGGCCAGGCCCGGCGGGCCGTCTCCTGCTCGGTGCGGAGGGGGGTGCTGCGTGCCGTCGTCGCGTTGACCACGACGCCAGTGTCCCGCACCGGCCGGACGACCCGGCGGGGACACCCGGTCGGCTGAGCGGCGCCGCTCGACCCGCGCGGGGGTCGCACCCGTGCCACGCTGATCACGGACGGGGTGCGCGCGGGAGGGCGGCGGCGATGAACGGTACCGGCTCGGTGACGGGCGCGGCGGGACGGGCGGGCAACAGCGACACCCTGGAGAACCTGGCCCGGGTGGGGTTGATCGCCTACGGGGTCGTGCACCTGCTCATCGCCTGGCTCGCACTGCAACTGGCGTGGGGCGGCGGCGGCCAGTCGGCCGACCAGTCCGGCGCGCTGGAGACCGTGGCCGGGTCCGCGGTCGGCAAGCCGCTGCTGTGGATCATCGCGATCGGCATGGTGGCCCTGGCGCTGTGGCAGGCCGCCGAGGTGTTGCGCTGGCGGTCGGGCTGGTCGGCGTCCGGCGACGCGCGGAAGAAGGCGCTGACCCGGTCGGGCAAGGCGGTCGCGAAGGCGGTGGTCTACCTGGCCCTGGCGGTCCTCGCGTTCCGGTACGCCACCGGCAGCGGCGGGTCGGGCTCCGGCCAGCAGCAGACCGTGTCCGGCGTCTTCGGCTGGCCGGCCGGGCGCTGGCTGGTCGGCCTCGTGGGCCTGGTCGTCATCGGCGTCGGCGTCTACCACGTGGTCAAGGGCGCGACGAAGAAGTTCCTCGAGCAGGTCGACCTGGCCTCCGCGTCCCCGTCGGCGCGGCGCCTGGTCACCCGGCTGGGCCAGGTCGGCTACCCGGCCAAGGGCGTCGCGTTCGGCGTCGTCGGCGCGCTGCTGGTCTACGCGGCGGTCACCTTCGACCCGAGCAAGGCCAGCGGCCTCGACGGCGCGCTGCGGACGATCCTCGACGCGCCCTTCGGGCAGTTCCTGCTCACCCTGGTCGCCCTCGGCATCGCCGCGTTCGGCGTCTACTGCTTCGTGCGGGCGCGCTACCCCGAGCGCACCTGAGCGTGCGGCGCCCGCGCGCCCTCGACCGGGTGCACCGGGCGGTCTCGGCCGCGCGGGGCGTCACCGACCACCCCGTCCTGCGCGCCCTCGCCCGCCTCGGGCTGGTCGCCTACGGCGTGGTGCACCTGCTCATCGGCTGGCTGACCTGGCGGGTCTCCCGCGGCGCCGAGGACGCCGACGCCGACCAGACCGGCGCGCTGCAGGCGGTGGCCGGCACCCCCGGCGGCGCGGTGTTGCTGTGGGCGATCGGGCTGGGCCTGCTCGCGCTGGCGCTGTGGCAGGGCGGTGAGGTGCTGCTGTGGTGGCACGGCCTGCTCGACCGGGAGCACCGCACCCGCACCGCGGTGGTGTGCGCCAAGTGCCTGGCCAAGGCCGCCGTCTACGCCGTCCTCGGGGTCACCGCGCTGCTGTTCGCCGTCGGCGCGGAGTACGAGGCCGACGAGCGGCTGCGCGAGCTGACCGGGGAGACGCTGGAGGTGCCCGGCGGCGCGGTGGCGGTGGGTACCGCCGCCGTGGGGGTCGCCGCGGTCGGCGCCTACTCCCTGTGGCGCGGGGCGACCGGCGGCTTCATGCGCGACATCGACCTGCCCGCCGCACCCGACCGGTGGGAGCCGGTGATCGAGGTGGTCGGCCGCGTGGGCTACGTGGCCAAGGGCGTGGCGTTCGGCGTCGTCGGGGTGCTGCTGTTCCGGGCCGCGACGACCGCCGACGTCTCCACCGCCACCGGCCTCGACGGCGCGATGACGGCGATCGGCCGCACCGGCGCGGGGCCGGCGTTGCTCACCGTGGTGGCGGTCGGGTTCGCGGCGTTCGGCGTCTACGCGCTCGCCCGCGCCCGCTACCCCGACCGCGACCCGTCGTCCTGACGTCAGTGCACTTCCGCGGACGTGCAGATCACGTGCGCGGGCCGCCGGCGACGTAGACGACCTGGCCGGAGACGAACCCGGCACCCTCGCTGACGAAGAACGAGACGGTGTGCGCGATGTCCTCGGGGACGCCGGCGCGGGCCACCGGGATGGCGGCCGCGCGCTCGGCGACGTACTCGTCCCAGTCGCGGCCGATCCGCTCGGCGGTCGCCCTGGTCATCTCGGTCTGGATGAAGCCGGGGGCGATGGCGTTGGCGGTGACGCCGAACCTGCCCAGCTCGATGGCGAGGGTCTTCGTGAAGCCCTGCAGACCGGCCTTCGCGGTGGCGTAGTTGGCCTGGCCGCGGTTGCCCAGCGCCGAGGTCGACGACAGGTTGACCACCCGGCCCCACCCCGCGTCGACCATGTGCTTCTGGCACGCCCGGGTCATCAGGAACGAGCCGCGCAGGTGCACGTGCATGACCAGGTCCCAGTCGGCGTCGGTCATCTTGAACAGCAGGTTGTCCCGGGTGACGCCGGCGTTGTTCACGAGCACCACCGGCGGGCCCAGCTCGGCGGCGATCCGGTCGACGGCGGCCTGCACCTGCTCGGCGTCCCCGACGTCGGCCCCCACGCCGAGCGCGCGCCCGCCGGCGGTCTCGATCGCCTGCACGGTGCCCGCGGTCGAGGACTCGTCGAGGTCGACGACCGCGACGGCGAAGCCGTCGGCGGCCAGGCGCAGGGCGGTGGCCGCGCCGATGCCGCGGGCGGCCCCGGTGACGACGGCGACGCGGGCGGGGGACTCGCTCATGGGGAGGCTCCTCGGGGGTCGGGGGCTGCCGGCCGATCATGCCGGGCAGCCCCCGTCCCCTGCCCGGCGGGCCTAGACGCGCTCGAGGACGGCGGCCAGGCCCTGCCCGCCGCCGATGCACATCGTCTCCAGGCCGTAGCGGGCGCCGCGCCGGTCCATCTCGCGGGTGAGCGTGGCGAGGATGCGCGCGCCGGTGGCGCCCACCGGGTGGCCCAGCGAGATGCCCGAGCCGTTGACGTTCATCCGGTCGAAGTCGGCCTCGGTGAAGCCCCACTCGCGGGTCACCGCGAGCACCTGGCTGGCGAAGGCCTCGTTGAGCTCGACGAGGTCGATGTCGGAGAGCTTGAGGCCGGCCAGGTCCAGCGCCTTCGCCGTCGCCGGCACCGGGCCGATGCCCATGGTCCGTGGCGGCACGCCGGCCACGGCCCAGGACACGATCCGGGCCAGGGGGCGCAGCCCGAGCTCGGCGGCCTTCTCCGGCGAGGTGACGACGCAGGCCGCGGCGCCGTCGTTCTGCCCGCTGGCGTTGCCGGCGGTGACGGTGGCCTCGGGGTCGTCCCTGCCCATGATCGGGCGGAGCTTGGCCAGGGTCTCGACGGTCGAGTCGGGGCGGATGTGCTCGTCGCGGTCGACGACGGTGTCGCCCTTCCGGCCCTTGACCGTCACCGGGACGACCTCGTCGGCGAACCGGCCCTCCTCGGTGGCCGCGGCGGCGCGCCGGTGGCTGCGCACGGAGTACTCGTCCTGCTCCTCGCGGCCGATCGAGTACTCGCGGCGCAGGTTCTCGGCGGTCTCCAGCATCCCGCCGGGCACCGGGTGGTGGACGCCGCCGGCGGTGACCCGGCCGCGGGCCAGGCCGTCCTGCAGCAGCACGCCGGGACCGGCCTTGACGCCCCAGCGCATCGCGGTCGAGTAGAAGGGCGCGTTGCTCATCGACTCGGCACCGCCGGCCAGCACGACCTCGGCCGACCCGCTCTGCACCTGCATCGCCGCGTAGAGCACCGCCTGGAGGCCCGAGCCGCAGCGACGGTCGACCTGGATGCCGGCGGCGGTGACGGGCAGGCCCGCGTCCAGGGCGGCGACGCGGCCGAGGGCCGGCGCCTCCATGGTCGGGTAGCAGTGGCCGAGGACGACGTCGTCGACCGACTCCGGCGGCAGGCCGGTGCGCTCGACGAGCGCCCGGATGACGGTCGAGGCCAGGTCCTGTACGGGCACGTCCCGCAGCGACCCCCCGAAGCCCCCCACCGGGGTCCGCAGCGGCTCACAGATGACCGCGTCACGCACGGCGTCCTCCTCGGCTCGTGGACACCGCCCGCGTCCGGGCGGTTCGACAGGCAGTCTGCTCCCCCGCCGGGGACGGGCGGGAACGCGGCCTGGCCGGAGGTGGTGGCGTCAGGAGGCGCTGAGGGGAGGTCTACGTCATGCGGCGCCGGCGCCGGGTACGACCTGCTCGGCGCCGAGCAGCTCCCACAGGCCGGTGACCTGCAGGGCCCGGGCGACCGCGCGGGTGCCGACGAGGACGCGGAGCCGGGTGCCGGCCCGGTCGGCGGTGCGGTGCGCGACCGCGAGCACCGACAGGCCCGCGGAGTCGAGGAAGGTCACGGCCTCCAGGTCCACGGTCACCACGGGCGGCCCGCCGGCGAGGGCGCCGTCGACGGCCTCGCGCAGCTCGGGGGCGGTGGAGCAGTCCACCTCGCCGGTACAGACGATGCGCACGGCGCCGTCCGCGGGGATGACGTCGACCGTCAGCAGGTCGGCGGCAGGACGAGGGGAGACAGTGGTCACGGTGCGCCTCTCAGTCGAGAGCGGGCCCGTGCGAAGGACAGCGGCTGCACCAGCCGCACCAAGCGCGGAGTCCGGGGAGGACGTACACGGCTGAGTGTTGAACCGCACCTCGGACGGTAGGCCCGGGGTCGGTGGTGCGCAAGGGGCCCCGCCGTGTCCCCGCCCACCCGGTGGACGCGGGGATACTGGGGGCGTGAACGGGCGGTTGGTCCTGGCGGGCCTGATCTGGGCGGCGGTGTCGGCGGTGGCCGTCGTCGCCGTCGGCAACGTCATCGTGGCCCTCGGCCTGGCCGTCTTCGGGCTGGTCCTCCTCGTCGTCCTGGCGATGGCCAGCGACTGGGAGAGCCACCCCGACTTCGAGGAGCGGGAGCTGGCCCGGGCGCGCCGGCGCCGCGTGAAGTGGGACCGCGGTGCCGACGCGCGGGCCCGCGACCGCGCGCGCTGGGAGGCCCACCAGGCCCGAAAGGCCGCCCGGGACCGCGGCCGGGACTGACCCCTCCCGAAAACCCGTGGACGGCGTCCGCGGGACCGCTCTAGCGTCGCCGTCATGCGCCTCTGAGCCCCTCCCGCGACGACGCCCGCGTCCTCCGCCGACGCCCGCGGGTCGAGCCCCCGGCTCCCCGCTCCTCCTCCCGCCCGTCCCCGGGCGCTCCCCCTCCCCGGCTGCCGGCTGCCCGCGGCTGGTCCGACCTCCCCTCCGGAGGCCTCCCGTGTCACGTCCTGCCCGATCCCCGTCCCCTGCGGCCGCCGAGGCCCGCGGCGCCCTGCCCACCGACGAGGCGGCCGCGTTCGACCGGCTGGCGTCGGCGGTGCTCGCCGCACCCTCTGCGGCCCTCGGCGCCGTGCTGCGCACCCGGCTGCCCGGGGTGGCCGGCGTGCGCTGGCTGCACGCGGCCGGCCTGTCGCCCACCGCCCGCGCGGACGCCCTCACCGCCGACCAGTGGCTGTCGCTGTACCGCTGCTGGGAGAGGGACTCCGCCGCGCCCCGCCGCTCGGCGGCGCGCGGTGGCGCCCTGCGGGGCGGCGGTCGCCCCTCCGCGCACGGGCACGCGCCCGGCGCGCTGGCCGCCCCGCGCTGGCAGTAGGAGGACCTCCCTGCCCCCGGCCGGGCCTCAGCCGACGGCGTCCTCGGCGGCGAGGTCGGCGGCCCGGCCGGGCTCGGCGAACGCCTCGGCCAGGGCCTGCCGCAGCGGCCAGGCCCCGGCCCGCCAGGCCAGCGCCCGGCCCAGCGCGGCCGGGCTGCCGTCCACGTGGTCGACCGCGCCGTCGGGCCACCAGGCCACCGGGCGGCCGGCGGCCAGCAGCGGCTCGTGCACGGCGACCTCCCCGGTCAGCGCCGCGCGACCGAGCCGGGCCGCGGCCAGCTCCGCTCCGGGCACCGCGGCCCACGGTCCGCGGCGCACCGGGGTGCTGGTGACCGCGGCCCGCACCCGCTCGCTCACCAGCGGCAGGTCGAGCAGGTCGGCAACCGGCCCGGGCGCACCACCGGCGGGCACGAGGACGCCGTCGGCGAGCGGCTGCAGCCACGGCGCGTCGAGCACCCCGACGGGTTCCCGGGCCGGGTCGGCGACGCGGTCGGGCGCCACCCGCACCCGCGCCGGCGGGTCGACGTCGAGGCCGTCGAGGGCGGCCGCCAGGCGCGCGTACACGGTGCGCAGCACGGCGGGCCGCACCGTGCGGGCCGGGTCGCCGAGCCGGTCGAGCAGGTCCCGCGCGGCGTCGGGGTCGGCGAGCACGTCGTCGACCGTGGCGGCCGGCCGCAGCCGCGCCAGCACCTCCGGCGGCGCCTGCGCCGGCTCGTAGAGGCCCTCCAGCTCGGCGCCGTCCGGCGCGCGCAGCCGGTCGGGGCGCCGCCCGCCGAGCACCGGGTGGGCCGACAGCCACCAGCGCAGGTGGGAGGGCACGGGGACGCCGTCGAGGACGACGTCGGCCCACGCCTCGCCGGGGGCGGCGGCCAGCAGCGGCAGCGCGCCGTCCCAGTCGGCGACCAGGTCCAGGTCGCGGACGGCGGTCAGCGGCGGCCACGACGGCGGGGGCGCGCCGGTGGGCAGCCGGTCGAGGACGGCGTCGGCCCACGCACCCGCCGCGTCGACGTCGAGGTCGTCGGGATCGTCGGCGCGCACCAGGGCGAAGGTGGTGAGGACGCCGACCGCCCGCAGCGCCGCGGGGTCGCACCCGGCCGCGAAGTCCGGGTCCAGCAGCCCCAGCGCGCCGTCCTCGAGGACCGCGGCCAGCGGCGCCCCGGGCAGCAGCAGCTCCCCCGCCGGCGCCCACGCGCCGTCGTCGTCGGGCAGCGCGAGCTCGGCCAGCCACGGCAGCTCCCCGGGCGCGGTCCCGGCCGCGGCGACCAGGGCGAGCACCGCGCCGGCGAGGTCGGCGGGGTCGGTGTCGTCCCACCCCTCGTCGACCGCGTCGACGGACTCCTCGACGGCGGCCCGCACGGCAGGGTCGGCCAGCACCGCGGCCGCGGTGGCCGGGCGCGCGCCGAGCCGTTCCAGCAGCCGCCGCGCGGGCGGCGGCGCCACGGCCTCGGGGGCGGCGATGCGCAGCGCCAGGGGACCCAGCCGCCCGACCGGCAGGTCCTCGCCGGGCAGCAGCACGCCGGCCGGACCGGGGGCGGTGCGCCCGTCGGCCAGCGGCACCGGCAGCGCCCCGAGCTCCTCCCGCTCGGCGTGCTCGAGGGCGGTGTAGAGCCGCGCCCACCACGACGGCGGCCGGGCGACCCCCGCGACGGCCTCCACGACCTGCGCCGTCCCGACCCGCCGGACGCCGAGGGCGGCCAGCGCGGGGGCGCCCTCGCGCCGCGCCCAGTCGGCCGGCAGCAGGCCGGGCAGCACGCCGGTGAGGACGGCGACCCGCTCGTCGGGACCGTCGTCGAGGACGGCCGCACGGTCGGGGCGGAGCCGCTCCTCCGCTTCCGGATCGGCCGCCGGGAGCCACGCCGTCCCGCGCAGCCGGTCGAGCACCGCCGAGCCCAGGGCGGCGTCGAGGTCGGCGGCGGCCAGGCCGATGCGCGGCACGAGGGCGAGCACCGCGGGGTCGGGTGCGAGTGCGGCGACGAGGTCGGCGTAGCCCTCCGCGGCGACGGCGACCAGCGCGTCGGTGACCGGACCGGGCGCCACGTGCCGGCGGTCGGGGCCGAGGGGGAACGGCGCGACCAGCCGCGCCGGCAGGGACAGCGGCTCGTCGCTGGGCGTGGGCGCGTGCACCACCTGGCGACCCGGCAGCGGCCGCGGGCGCCCGTCGTCGTCGAGGGGCACCGCCCAGGTGAGCGTGTACCCGCGGCGGGCGCGCTCCTCGACCGGGCGGTCGGCGAACAGCTCGGCGGGCAGCTCCCCGCGGCGCTCGGCCACCCGCCAGGCCGTCGTCGTGTCACCGTCGCGCAGACGGACCAGCGGCGGGGTGCGGGCGCACGAGAGGGTGCGGGAGGCCCCGTCGACGACCACCTCGATCTCCGTCAGGCCGGGGAGGGCGAGCAGCAGCCCGGCGTCGAGCGCCTCCAGCGCCGCGCGGACGGCGGCCCGCGAGCCGGCGCGCAGCGGCAGCACGACCTCGGTGGCGTACCCCGCGGGCGGCGGGCCGTCGGCGGGCCAGGGCAGCCGGAGCACCGGGACGGCGCCGTCGCGGCGGGCCAGCTCGCCGGCCAGCACGTCGACCTCGGCCACCTCCGCGCGGGTGCGGGCGGCGCTGAACCGCACGCCGCCGTGCACCGAGTGCACCGCCGGCTCGTCGGTGACCGCGAGGACGGCGGCGAACCCGACCCCGAACCGGCCGATCGTCTCGAGCGGGGGCCCGCCCGCGACCACGGAGCGGCCGACCGTCCCGACGTCGTCGCGCTTCGCCGACGCGCGCAGGCTCGCGAGGCCCGCCACCCCGGCGGCGTCCAGCGGCGCCCCGGTGTTGGCCGCGTGCAGCACCTCTCCCCCGCCGCCGACCCCGCTGCCGACCGTGGCCAGCTCCAGGCGCAGCCGCCCCGGCACCCCGGCCCGGACGGCGGCGTCGGCGGCGTTCTGGGCCAGCTCGACCAGCAGCCGGTCGCGGTAGCCGCCGCGGACCAGGTCCTCCTCCGCGTTGGCGTCCTCGCGGAACCGGGCCGGCGAGTCGCGCCAGGCCGCCAGCACCCGGCGGCGCAGCTCCGCGGTGTCGAAGGGGTCGGCCACGGCGGCCAGCATGGCAGCGCGCGGGTCCCGCAGTCGGCTCCGGACAGGGGGCTACGCACCGGTAACCTGCGCCACATGTCGCTCGCCGCGCAGATGGACACGGTCACCGACGCCGCCGCCGGCACCGTCGACCGTCACGCCACCACCGAGACCTTCGAGTCGACCGACCCGGCCACCGGCGCGGTCGTCGGGGTCTTCCCGGTGCACGACGCCGCCGCGGTGCAGCAGACCGTCGAGCGGGCCCGCCCGGCCGCGCGGCACTGGGCCGAGCTCGGCTTCGACGGGCGGCGGCAGCGGCTGGCCGCCTACCGCGGCTACCTCGCCCGGCGGGTGCACGAGCTGGCCGACCTGGTGCACCGGGAGAACGGCAAGCCGCACGCCGACGCGGTCCTCGAGATCACCCTGGCGATCGACCACCTGGCCTGGGCCGGCGCGCACGCCCGTCGGACGCTGGGCCCGCGCCGCGTGCGCGCGGGGGTGCTGGCGGCCAACCACGCCGCGTACCTGGAGTACCAGCCCCTCGGGGTCGTCGGCGTGATCGGTCCGTGGAACTACCCGGTGTTCACGCCGATGGGCTCGATCGCCTACGCGCTGGCCGCCGGGAACGCCGTCGTCTTCAAGCCCTCCGAGTACACGCCGGCCGTCGGGGCGTGGCTGGCCGCCGCGTGGCGGGCCGCCGTCCCCGACGCCGCCGGGGCCTTCCAGGTGGTCACCGGGCACGGCGCGACCGGTGCCGCGCTGTGCCGGGCGGGCGTGGCCAAGCTGGCCTTCACCGGCTCGGCGCCGACCGGCCGGAAGGTCATGGCCGCCTGCGCCGAGACGCTCACCCCGGTGCTCATGGAGCTCGGCGGCAAGGACGCGATGATCGTCGACGACGACGCCGACGTGGCCGCCGCCGCCGACGCCGCCGTCTGGGGTGCGATGAGCAACGCCGGGCAGACCTGCATCGGCATCGAGCGGGCGTACGTGACCTCCCCCGTCTACGACCGGTTCGTCGCCGAGGTGACCGAGCGGGTCCGCGGCCTGCGGCCCGGCTCCGACGACGCGGCCGCCTACGGCCCCATGACGATGGCCTCGCAGACCGACGTGGTGAGGCGGCACCTCGACGACGCGACGTCGTCGGGCGGCCGCGCGGTCCTCGGCGGCACCGTGGACGGCGACCTCGTGGCGCCGACCGTGCTGCTCGACGTGCCCGAGACCTCGATCGCGGTGCGGGAGGAGACCTTCGGGCCGACGCTGACCATCACCCGGGTGCGCGACGCCGAGGAGGCGCTCGAGCGGACCAACGCGTCGTCCTACGGCCTGGCCGGCGCGGTCTTCTCCCGGTCGCGGGCGCGGGCGATGGACCTCGCCCGGCGGATGCGCAGCGGCATGACCAGCGTCAACTCGGTGCTGACCTTCGCCGCGATTCCGGCGCTGCCCTTCGGCGGCGTGGGCGACAGCGGCTTCGGCCGCATCCACGGCGAGGACGGGCTCAAGGAGTTCACCCGCGCCAAGGCGATCACCCGTCAGCGGTTCCGGCTGCCGGTGGACCTCATGTCCTTCAGCCGCCCGCCGGCGGCGGCCGACACGGTGGCGCGGGTCCTGGGGCTGGTGCACGGGCGCCACCGGTGACCGGCGGGTACGACGTCGTCGGGGCCGGGTCGGCCGGGTGCGCGCTGGCCGCCCGGCTGACCGAGGACCCGTCGGTGCGGGTGCTGCTGCTGGAGGCCGGCGGGTCCGACGACGTCCTCGAGGTGCAGGTCCCCGCCGCGCTGTACAAGCTCTGGCGCACCCGGCGGGACTGGAACTACACCACCGAGCCGCAGCCGGGCCTCGGCGGGCGCCGGCTGTTCTGGCCACGCGGGAAGCTGCTCGGCGGGTCGTCGTCGATGAACGCGATGATCTACGTCCGCGGGGCGGCCGCCGACTACGACGAGTGGGCGCGGCTGACCGGCGACCCGTCGTGGTCCTACGAGCGGGTGCTGCCGCTGTTCCGGCGGATGGAGGACAACGCCCGCGGGGCCGACCGGTTCCACGGCACCGGCGGGCCGCTGCGGGTGGAGGACCTCCGCTCGCCGCACCCGTGGACCCGCGCGGTGGTGGAGTCGGCGGTGGCCGCCGGTCACCCGCGCAACGACGACTTCAACGGTGCCGTGCAGGAAGGCGTGGGCCGGTACCAGGTGACCCAGCGGCGCGGCCGGCGGTGGTCGGCCGCCGACGCCTACCTGCGCCCGGCGCTGGGGCGGCCCAACCTCACCGTGCTGACCGGCGCGCTCACCACCCGGGTGCTGGTCTCGGGCGGGCGGGCCACCGGGGTCGAGTACCGGCGCGCCGGGCAGGTGCACACCGCGCACGCGTCGGCCGAGGTGGTGCTCTGCGGCGGCGCGGTGAACTCCCCGCAGTTGCTGATGCTGTCGGGGATCGGGCCGGCGGCGCACCTGCGCGACGTCGGCGTCGACGTCGTCCACGACCTGCCCGGCGTGGGCGGCGGGCTGCAGGACCACCCCCTGGTGCCGGTCGTCTGGACCGTGCGGTCGGGGCGGTCGCTGTTCCGGGGCGAGTCGCCGTCGGGCTACGCGCGGTGGTTCGCGGCCCGCCGCGGGCCCCTGTCGTCGAACCTGGCCGAGGCGGGGCTGTTCACCCGGTCCCGGCCCGAGCTCGCCGAGCCCGACCTGCAGTACCACTTCCTGCCGGTCAAGTTCTGGCGGCAGGCGGAGGTCGACCCCGACGTCGACGCGTTCACCGCGGCCGCCGTCGTCGTGCACGTGCACTCGCGGGGGTCGGTGCGGCTGCGCTCGGCCGACCCGACGTGGGCGCCGGCGATCGACCCCGGCTACCTCACCGACGAGCGCGACCTCGACGCGCTGGTGACCGGGGTGGAGGAGGCCCGCGAGATCGCCTCGGTGGGGCCGCTGGCCCGGGTGCTGGCCGAGGAGTGGTCACCCGGGGCCACCGTCCGCACCCGGGAGGGGCTGCGGCAGGCGGTGCGCGACACCCTCGAGTCGCTGTACCACCCGGTGTCGTCGTGCCGGATGGGCGTCGACGACGCCGCGGTGGTGGACCCGCAGCTGCGCGTGCACGGCCTCGACGGGCTGCGGGTGGTCGACGCCTCGGTGATGCCGACGCTGGTCCGAGGCAACACCAACGCCCCGACGATGGTGATCGCCGAGCGCGCCGCCGACCTGCTGGCCGGCCGCACCGCCGACCCCGCCCTCTCCCCGACCCCCTGACCCCCGCCCAGGGGGCCTTTGTAGCGCTAATGGCTGTCCCGGGCGGCGGGGCGGCGGCGGATCCGCTGCGGGCCGGAACCGGGCGCCCGCTCGATCTCCCCGCGCGCCTCGAGGTCGACCTTGGTGTAGGTGCAGTAGTTGCGCAGCCGCCCCTTCGGGAACAGCGGGTGGGCGGCGTGGCGCTCCTGCGCGCTCGCCACGACGTCGCGCAGCAGCACCCAGCCGTCCGGGCCGGCCAGGTCGTCGAGGGTGTCGAGGACGTGGGCCCGCACGAACTCGTACTGGGCGAGGTCCATCGTCCAGCCGTCCAGGCCGCCGGGACGGGTCGCGTTGAACACCTGCACCCGGCCGCGGGCGCGCGCCTCGGCGTCGGCGTCCCAGGCCGACTGCGGCACCGGTCCGCTGTGCGGGTCGGCGCTCACGGGACCGCCGGGCGCCGCTCGACGTGCGCCCTGAGCTGCTCGAGGTCGCGCACGTGCAGCGCGCGGACCCGGCGGCCGACGACGGCCTCGGCGAGCCGGCGCACCACCGGTGGCAGCGGCGGGGTCGCGCGGAAGCCGAGGTGGACCCGGAACCGGCCGCCGCCGAGGTCCTCGATGCGGAAGTCGACCTCCGGCGTCATCTCCCGGCCGCCGGGCAGCCGGTTGCGCAGCCGGTACCCGACCCGGTCGGCGGTCGCGCGCACCAGCCGCTGCCGCCCCTGGACGACGCCGGACCGGTCGCGGAAGACGATCTCCGATCCGGGGCTGCGCCCGTCGCCCTCGACCGCGCACGTGTAGCCGGTCGCCTCCGGCCACGCCGACCACTGCATGAGCTCGTGCTCGTCGGCGATCGCGGCCCTCACCTCCGCCACCGGCCGGTCGACGTCGATGCTCTCGGTCCAGCGCACGCGGACCCCCCTCCATTAGTTCGACGGGTGAACGATGCGACCATCGAACCATGTCGGGGAACCAGACGCTGCCGTCCGCAGACCTGCTCACCGCGTGCCGGGCGCTGGCTCGCGCGGTGGACCTGTTCGAGGAGGCGGCGTGCGGCGTCCTGGGGGTGGGCCGCAACGACCTGCGCGCACTGAACCTGCTCGAGCACGGGCCGCTGGGACCCAGCGCCCTGGCCGACGCGCTCGGGCTGTCCCGCGCCGCGGTCACCGCCCTGCTCGACCGGCTCGAGGCCGCGGGGTACGTGGCCCGCACCGCGGCTCCCGGCGACCGTCGGGCGGTCCACGTCCACCTGCAGCCGGGGACGTGGGCCGCCTTCGCCCGGGTCTACCGCCCGCTCGGGGACCGCGTGCGCTCGGTCGGGGACGACCTGTCCGAGCACGACCGCCGGGTCGCCGCCGCGGTGCTCGAGTCCCTCGCGGACACCGTCGACGCGGTCCGCGACGAGCTGGCGGCCCGGCCTCGCTGATGACGTGCCTCTATCCCGATATTGACTCCTTCCCCCGGGTGCCTTTATCGCGATATTGGCCCCCTGGGCGCCTTGATCGCGATGACGGCTCCTCACTTTCGGACCGCTGCCAGCGCGGCGCGGATGCGAGCGACGAGCGCCTCGAGGTCGCGCAGGTCGGCAGCGGTCACCCGGATCACCCGCCAGCCCGCGGCGCGGAGCCGGTCGAGCCGCTCGGCGTCGCGCGCGACCTGGTCCGCCTCGAAGTGGTGCGCGCCCTCGTACTCGATCGCCAGCCGCACGTCCGGGAAGGCCAGGTCGACCCGTGCGACGAACCGGCCGTGGTCGACGACCTCGAACTGCGGCACGGGCTCGAGGCCGGCCAGGACGAGGCAGACCCGCAGCCGTGACTCGCGCGGCGACTCCGCACGCGGGTCGACCAGCGGCACCGCCCGGCGGACCCGGCTCACACCCCACCGGCCCGCACCCCGCTCGGCCATCGCGGCGAGGCCGGCCAGCGGGACGTGGCCCGCACGCACCATCGCATCCACCGCGGCGACGGCCGTCGTCAGCGGTTCGAGGGTCATCACGTCCCAGGCCGTCCGGAGCGGGACGGTGATCGGCACGTCGTCGACCACGACGACGTCCGCGGGTGACAGGACGGTGTGGTGCACGGTGGCCTCCCGCGGCCCGCGCCAGCGGACCTCCTCCGGGCACACCAGGGTCACCGGGTCGTCGGCCGCGGCGAAGGCAGCGCCGTACCAGGCGGCCGCCGAGTGCCCGCCGACGGCGACCCCCGGCGGCATCACGAGCGCCACGCCCTGGCAGCGCAACTGGTGGTCGAGGGGTAGTCCCGGGTCGGCGTAGACGCCCTGGGTGAGCCGGCGGTAGCCGCGTCGTCGCAACTGGCCGCGGGTGAGGAAGCCCTCACCGATGGCAGCGCTGCCGACGAAGACCCCGGGGAGGAGACGGCGGTGAGCAGACACCCGGGCAGCGTCGTGGACGCAGGAGCCGCCGACCGGCGTCATCCACAGGCCGGGTGCCAATAGCGCTACAAAGGCACCTCGTCGGGGACACCCGGGTGCCGATATCGCGACAAAGGCACCTCGCCGGGGAGGGTCGGCGTCAGCCGTGGGTGGTGGCGGCGGACGAGGTGGTCGGCTCGGTGGGGACGGCGGGCGGTGCGGCCGGGGCCGGGCGGCGGCGGATCGAGATCGACAGCGCCGCGGCCAGCAGGCACAGCGCGCCGGCGCCGAACCAGGCCAGGTCGTAGGAGCCGGTCACGTCGCGGATGACGCCGCCGCCGAACGCGGCCACCGCCGAGCCGACCTGGTGCGAGGCGAACACCCAGCCGAAGACGACCGGCGCCCGCGCGCCGAAGTGCTCGCGGCACAGCGCCAGCGTCGGCGGGACCGTGGCCACCCAGTCCAGCCCGTAGAAGACGATGAACGCGACCATGCTCACGTGCAGGTCCGGCCCGAACAGCGGCGGCAGCAGGAACAGCGAGAGCCCGCGCAGCGCGTAGTAGGCCAGCAGCAGCACCCGCGGGTCGGCCCGGTCGGTCAGCCAGCCCGAGAGCACGGTGCCGGCGATGTCGAAGACCCCCACGACGGCGAGCAGCGAGGCCGCCGTCGTCACCGGCATGCCGTGGTCGTGGGCGGCGGGGATGAAGTGCGGCTGGACCAGGCCGTTGGTCGACGCCCCGCAGATGAGGAACCCGGCGGCGAGCAGCCAGAACGGACGGGTCCGCGCCGCCTCCACCAGGCCGCGGACGGCGGTGCGGGCGGCGCCGGTGCGCACCGGGTCGACGTCGTCGGCGGCGGTCCCGCCGTAGGGGACGGCGCCCACGTCGCGCGGCCGGTCGCGCAGCAGCCAGAGCACCAGCGGGACGACGGCGAGCGCGGCCGCCGTCGTCCCCAGCGAGGCCGCCCGCCAGCCGCCGCCGGTCTGCGCGATCGCCGCGACGACGGGCAGGAAGACCAACTGCCCGGTCGCGCCGCCGGCGGTGAGGATGCCGCTGACCAGCCCGCGCCGGGCGACGAACCAGCGGCCGGTCACGGTGGCCACCAGCGACAGCGCCATCGACCCGGTGCCCAGCCCGACGGCGAACCCCCACAGCAGCACCAGCTGCCAGCTCGCGGTCATGAACACGGTCAGGCCGCTGCCGAGGGCGGTGAGCAGCAGCGCGCCGACGACGACCCGGCGGATGCCGAACCGCTCCATCAGCGCGGCGGCGAAGGGCGCGGTCAGCCCGTACAGCGCCATGTTCACCGCGACGGCGGCCGAGATGGTCGACACCGACCAGCCGAACTCCGCGCGCAGCGGGTCGATGAGCACGCCGGGCACGGCCCGGAACGCCGCGGCCCCGACCAGCGCCAGGAAGGTCACCGCCGCCACCCACCACGCCGGGTGCACGCGCGAGCTGCGGACGGGCGCGGGAGTCGTCACGGCCGGAGAGCATGACCCGTGTCGTGCCGACCGGGCCAGTGGCCGGGAGGTCAACATGTGCAAGGATCCGGCCATGTCCTCCGCGGCTCCCGCGAACGGCTCCGCAGCTCCGCCCGTCCCGCACGAGGTCGTCGTCCTGGCGGTCGACCGGGTCGTCGGGTTCGAGCTGGGCCTGCCCTACCGGCTGCTCGGTCTGGCCGAGGACGACGCCGGCCGGCCGCTGTACCGGGTCCGGGTGGCCACCCTCGACGGGCGCCCGGTCCGCACCGCCGACGGCTTCTCGGTGCTCCCCGAGCACGACGGGTCGGTGCTCGCCGAGGCGGACACGGTCGTCGTGCCCGGGATCATGGGCGGCCCCGTCGTCGCGGAGGGGCGCGCCCCCGCGGAACTGGCCGCGGCCGTGCGGGACGCCGCGCGGCACGCCCGGATGGTGTCGATCTGCACCGGGTCCTCCCTGCTGGCGGCGGCCGGGCTGCTCGACGGGCGCCCGGCCGCGACGCACTGGCGCGACGCCGAGGCCTTCCGCCGCAACTTCCCCGCCGTCCGCCTCGACGCCGACGTGCTCTTCGTCGACGACGGCGACGTGCTGACCTCCGCCGGCGTCGCCGCGGGCATCGACCTGCTGCTGCACCTGGTGCGCCGCGACCACGGCAGCGAGGTGGCCAACCGGGTGGCGCGGCGCAACGTCGTCGCTCCGTGGCGGGAGGGCGGGCAGTCGCAGTTCGTCGAGCGGCCGCTGCCCGAGCCCGGCGACGCGGGCACCGCGGCCACCCGCGCCTGGGCGCTCGAGCACCTGGGCCAGCCGCTCACCCTCGCCGACCTCGCCGGGCACGCGCGGATGAGCGTGCGGACCTTCACCCGGCGCTTCCGCGAGGAGACCGGCCTGTCGCCGCTGCGCTGGCTCGCCGCGCAGCGGATCGCGCTGGCGCGGCGGCTGCTGGAGTCCACCGACGCCTCGGTCGACCGCGTGGCGGCCGAGGCCGGGTTCGGCACGACGGCCTCGCTGCGCTCGCACCTGCGCGCCTCGATCGGGGTCGCGCCCGGCGCCTACCGCCGCACCTACCGGGGCGCCTCCATCAGCCTTTAGCGCTACAAAGGCACCTCCCTCGCAGGGGGTGTGACGCGCAACTCCCCGGTTCGGCGGCAGGATCGGCGGCCCCGTCTGGTTGAGTGAGGGGACCGGCGTTGCCCTCGCTCATCCGGAGCGGCAGGACTCGACGTCGGGCTGGTGCAGCGCCACGGAGGCGCGCCCGGCTGTCCGACGTCGCCGCCGGCGCGCTCCGCCCCGTTCCCCGGGGCCGGCCTGCGCCCGCGCACGGTGACCGACGACGGCGACCCGAGAACGCCCGAGGAACCGATGACCTCCCAGCAGTCCCCCACCTCCGCCGGCCCCGCCCGGCCGCGCCGCCGTCGCGGCGGCCGCGGCCGCGGCACCGGCACCGCCGCGCCGGCCGCACAGCCGCAGCCGCAGCCGCAGCCGCAGGAGATCCCCGCCGGCGACGTCGCCACCGTGCTGCCCGCCGACACCACGTTCGAGGCGCTCGGCGTGCCCGCCCCGCTGGCCGAGGTGCTCACCGCCAGCGGCATCACCGCCCCGTTCCCCATCCAGGTCGCGACGCTGCCCGACTCGCTGGCCGGCCGCGACGTGCTCGGCCGCGGCCGCACCGGCTCGGGCAAGACGATCGCCTTCGCCCTCCCGCTGGTCTCCCGGCTGGCCGCCTCCACCACCCGCCGCCAGGCCCGCCGGCCGCGCGCGCTGGTCCTCGTCCCGACCCGCGAGCTGGCCAACCAGGTGCTCGCCACCGTCGAGCCGCTCGCCCGCGCCCTCGGCCTGCGCTGCACCACCGTGTTCGGCGGTGTCGGGCAGAACCCGCAGGTGCAGGCACTGGCCGCCGGCGTCGACGTGGTCATCGCCTGCCCCGGCCGGCTCGAGGACCTCATCGGCCAGGGGCACGCCGACCTGTCCGCCGTCGAGGTCACCGTCCTCGACGAGGCCGACCACATGGCCGACCTGGGCTTCCTGCCCGGCGTCAAGCGGCTGCTGGACCGGACGCCGCAGGGCGGCCAGCGGCTGCTGTTCTCCGCCACGCTGGACAACGGCGTCGACGTGCTCGTGAGGCGCTACCTGTCGCAGCCGGTGACCCACTCGGTCGACCCCGCCGTCGCGCCGGTGGCCACCATGACCCACCACGTGTTCCAGGTGAGCGCCGCGGACAAGGCCGAGGTCGTGCGCCAGCTGGCCTCCGGCCTCGGGCGCAGCGTGCTGTTCACCCGCACGAAGCACCAGGCCAAGAAGCTCGCCAAGCAGCTCACCGCGGCCGGCGTCCCCGCCGTCGACCTGCACGGCAACCTCAGCCAGAACGCCCGCGAGCGCAACCTCGAGGCGTTCAGCACCGGCGGCACGCGGGTCCTGTGTGCCACCGACATCGCCGCGCGCGGCATCCACGTCGACGACGTCGCGCTGGTCGTGCACGTCGACCCGCCGACCGAGCACAAGGCCTACCTGCACCGCTCGGGCCGCACCGCCCGCGCCGGCGCCGGCGGCACGGTGGTCACCCTCTCCACGCCCGACCAGCACGGCGAGGTGCGGACGCTGACCCGCCAGGCCGGCATCACGCCGGTCGTGAGCGCGGTGCGCCCCGGCGCCGAGCAGATCACCGCGCTCACCGGCCCCGCGGCGCCGTACGTCGAGCCGGCCCCGGCACCGGCGCCACAGCCGCAGGGCCAGGGCGGCGGACGGCGGCGCCGCGGCGGGTCCGGCGGCGGCTCGGGCACGACGGCGTCGGCCACGGCGAGCACCACGGCCGGGAGCCGCGGGCAGTCCCGCACCCCCGGTCCGGCGCGCACCCGCGCCGAGCTGGCCGCGCGGGCCGGGACCCACTCGGCGGCGTCGTTCAGCGGGCGGTCGCGGCGCGGCGGCCGCTGACCGCGTCGGGCTCCGTTCCGGGGTTGGTTGCGGGGACGGTCGGGAAGAGCACTCCCGACCGTCCCCGACCCCCGTGAGGTGCCCCGTGGCCCTGCCCATCACCCTGTCCGAGATCGGTCCCCGCGTCTCCGCCGGCGCGTTCATCCTCAACAGCGGCCTGGGCAAGCGCGGCGCCGACGAGCAGACCGCCGCCGGGCTGCACGGCTTCGCCGCCGGCACCTACCCGTTCCTCAAGGACGTCGAGCCGCGGCAGTTCGTGCAGGTCCTGTCGACGGCGGAGATCGCCGTCGGGGCAGCCCTACTGACCCCGTTCGTCCCGACCGCGGTGGCCGGCGCCGTCCTCACCGGCTTCGCCGGGGGCCTGCTCGGCCTGTACCTGCGCACGCCGGGCATGCGCAAGGAGGGCAGCCTCGCCCCCACCGAGCAGGGCCTGACCGTGGCCAAGGACGTGTGGCTGCTCGGCATCGGCGTCGGGCTGCTCACCCGCGGCACCGTCGACCGCGGCGCCAAGCGCGTGGAGAAGGCCTCGCGGACCCTCGCCCGGGCCAACCGCCGCGTGGCGAAGGCCGAGCGCAAGGTCGAGCGGCAGGCCGAGCGCCGCGCCGCCCGGGCCGCCGCCCGCGCCGCCGCGTAGCTCAGTCGCCGGGGAGGAACACCGTGCCGACCAGGCGCCGGCGCCGGTCTCCGCCCGGCTCGTTGCCCAGCCGGGCCCGGAGCACCGCACGGACGTCGTCGAGCAGGCCGGCGAACTCGTCGTCGTCCAGCCACAGCCCGGTCATCCGGTAGCCGACGCCGTCACGCGCCGGATCGGGCCCGCCCGGCGCGTCCGCGGCGCGCGCCACCCAGCGGTCGAAGTCGGCCAGCAGCGCGGCCACGAACGTCCCGAACGCGCGGCGGTGCTCGTCGGGGGTCATCGCCGCGGCCTCGGCCGGCCCGACCGAGGCCGCGGTGACCACCAGGCGGAAGGTGCGCTCGGTGCTCCCCCGGACCCGCCGCTCGGAGACCACCTCGAGCACGCCGGCGTCGGCGAGCACGCCGACGTGCCGGTAGAGGGTCGCGACCGGGACGTCGGGCAGCTCGGCGTGCAGCTCGCCGGTGGTCAGGGTCCGGTCGCCGAGCAGCGCCTGGACGACCCGGAGGCGCACCGGGTGCAGCAGGAGGTCCGCGGTCGCCACGCAGTCACCTCTCTCATCATTGACAACGGTCTCACGATCGATAACAATGATGCCATGGCGACGATCGAGACGACACCCCGGACGCTGCGCGTCACCCTCAGCCGGGCCGAGAAGGTCCTCGGCCTGCTGCGCGACCTCGAGGTGCCGCTGACGGCGGTGCACTCGGCCGAGGTCGTCCCCGACGGCCTGGCCGCCGCCCGCGGCCTGCGCGCTCCCGGGCTGGGCCTGCCCGGCCGGCGGCTGATCGGCACCTGGCGGCGCCGGGGCAGCAAGGCGTTCGTCAGCGTGCGCCGCGGCCCGGCCGTGCGCCTGCACCTGACGGGGCAGCGGTTCGGCACCCTGCTGGTGTCCGCCGACGACGCCGCCGCGGTCGCCGCCGCCGTCGCCGCGCACCTGCCCGCCGGGCGCTGACCGTGCGCGAGATCCCGCTGACGGTGCCGGGCGAGCCCACGCTCGCCGGCACCCTGACCCTGCCCGGCTCCCCCGGCCCGGTGCCCGCGGTGCTGCTGGCGCCCGGCTCGGGCCCGCTGGACCGCGACTCCGACCACCGCCGGGCCCGCTTCGGCGTCACCCGGGAACTGGCGCACGCCCTCGCGGAGGGCGGCATCGCGTCACTGCGCTACGACAAGCGCGGCGTCGGCGGCTCCCCCGGCGACTGGCGGCGGGCCGGGTTCTCCGACAACACCGACGACCTGGTCCGCGCCCGCGGGGCCCTCGCCGCCCGGCCCGAGGTCGACCCCGACCGCCTGCTCCTGGCCGGCCACAGCGAGGGCGCCCTGCTCGCCGCGGCGGCGGCCGCGCGCGGGGTGCCGGCCGCCGCGGTGGTCCTGCTGGCGGCGTCGGCGCGGCCCGGCGACGAGCTGCTGCGCTGGCAGGCCCGGCAGATCGGGCCCACCCTCCCGGCTCCCGTCCGCGGCCTGCTGCGGCTGCTGCGGATCGACCTGGAGCGCAAGGTGGCGGCCAACCACGAGCGCATCCGGGCCACCACCACCGACGTCGCCCGGATCGGCGGCGTGCGGGTGAACGCCCGCTGGCACCGGGAGTTCCTCGACCACGACCCGCGGGGCGACCTCGCCCGGATCACCGCGCCGGTGCTCGCCGTGACCGGCGAGAAGGACCTGCAGGTCCCGGTCGCCGACCTCGACGTCGTCGCGGCGACGGTGCCCGGCCCGGTCACCACCGTGGCGGTGCCCGACCTGACGCACACGCTGCGCCGCCAGCCGGGGCGGGCGTCGATGGGGGCCTACCGCGGCGAGCTGCGCCGACCGGTGGACGCCGAGGTGCTCGCGGCCGTCGTCGGGTGGTGCCGTCGGGTGGTCGCGGTCACGTCACCCACCTGAGCCGGGAGGACGGGGGTTCCCGACCGGCGCTGGTGGGTGCAGTATCCCCGGCCAACGGTGGACCGTCGCCGGGACGGGGCCCCGTCGTTCGCGAGGAGGTCCATGTGTCGCTGCCCACCCGTCGCGCCGCGGCGCTCGCCATCACCCTGGGCGTCGGCCTGCTGGGTGCGTGCTCGGACGGCGGTGAGGGTGACACCGCCGCCGCCTCGACCAGCGCCCACGCCGAGGGCGAGCACTCCGAGGACACGCCCTCGCCGAGCGCCACCTCGAGCAGCGCCACGTCCGGTGGCACCACGCCCAGCAGCGCCGCGCCGGAGAGCACCCCCGCTGCCGCCCCGGCGGCGCCGGCCGAGGCGCGGACCGTCACCGCCACCGAGGGCGAGATGTACATCGACCTCTCGGAGAGCTCCTTCACCCCCGGTGAGTACACCATCGAGGTGGTCAACGAGGGCAACGCCACCCACGACCTGGTCGTCGAGCGGGACGGGCAGGACGTCGCCGCGAGCGACACCATCGGACCGGGCGAGTCGACCACGCTGACGGTCACCCTCGAGGCGGGTGAGTACGTCTTCTACTGCTCGATCGGCAACCACCGGGCCATGGGGATGCTGACGAACGTGACGGTCGCGGCATGAGCGGCCAGACCTCGACCCGGCCCCCGCGGACCGGGGTGGCGATCGCGCTGCTCCGACTGGTCGGGGCGGCGCTGCTGGCGGCGATCGCCGCCATCCACCTCTACCTGTGGCAGCAGGGCTACAGCGGTGTCGAGGTGATCGGCCCGGCGTTCCTCGTGCAGTCCGCACTCGGGATCGGTGGCGCGCTGCTGCTGCTGGCCGCGCCGCCGCGCCTGGTGACCTGGGCGGCATCGCTGGGCGCCCTGTTCGCCGCGGGGTCCCTGGCCGCACTGCTGCTGTCCACGACGGTCGGCCTCTTCGGGTTCGTGGAGACCACCCTGGCGACCCTGTGGTGGGAGTCCTTCTGGGTGGAGGCGGCCGCCGTCGTCGTCCTCGTCGTGCTGGCCGTCCTCGCCCGGCGGCCGGCCGGCCGCGGGGCCCCCGGGGGGGGGGGGGGGGGCCGCCCCGCCCCCCCCCCCCGCCCCCCGCGGCTG